>CAZPCR010000028.1:0-12356 GCA_964585035.1 uncultured Anaerolineaceae bacterium | reverse complement strand
TTAAAGTACGTTGAGGAGTTTATATATAGGGAAGTAAAACAGGTCAATGGAAAAGGTACTCGTATTCTTCCCCTGCCAGCAAAGATAATTGAGCCTTTTCTTTTTCCGGCTTCAATACCCGAGAGACGACAAATCTTCGGTTTCTGTCCCATGTATTTTGTTTCGTAAAGAGCTCAGCCGTTTCCCCGCCCTCATCACCTGTCACGAATAAAACAGAAGGATCAGTTACCTGAGAAACCAGGGTTGGATATTCTTTGGCTTTTATCACATATTTGCATCCCAGTGATTCGATCGTTTCAATAATTTCTTCATCAAAATAGCCGCTGTCCATTCGGAACATGATCTCAAGATCGTCCGTTTTGATATGGGCAACGATCTCTTTGATCATTTCAGCTGCACCATTGGCTGTATAGGTGTTGCCGCTTCTCACAAATCCAGTGATGTAGGCTTTTAGTTCATCACAGAATGCAAACTGGATGTGGTAACAAAGGTTGCCGGGCTTTTTGGGGTTGTATCCTTTCGCGGCTCCTTCTTGATGGCTTTCTACATTGATCACACTACTGTCAATATCGTTGGTGAAGGAGGTCAGCTTGCTTTTGTAAAGCAGCTTTTTGAAGACTTTGAAACTGATCTCTCTCAGCATTTGGGTTGTTTTGTAACTGAAATTACCTAAAAATCTGGATACCGTTTCCAGTTCCTTCACCGAAATATCAAACTCGGTAATTAGTGGATCCCCTTGCAGAAGTTTTAGCCGTTCCAATTTATCGATTCCAATAAAATGGCCGCAGAGCATGGCTTTGATGTGATTCATCTTGATTTTGTTGGTTGATTCACTATCAAACACAAGGTCGGTGTCAATGAGTTCAAAAATACCGTTGGCCTTTGCATTTTCAAGCAGAAGATATATGCCTGCATTCGATGTTAGATTCTTAGCTGCAAAATCAATTTTATTGATCACAGTTATGGCCCTTTCGTGGTTGTTTTTCTCCTTCAAATTTTAACATGCCAATCTATCCTTCACCCAATGGGTGAATACGAAGCTTGAAACAGCAACTCTTGTGTTTTCAGGCCGAAAAGGCAACGCGTATATTTTTTGGGGGAAAAGCGGGGGAGGATGGTCTGGTTTTTGCCATCTGAGTGGGAGAAAATGTTTGATACATTGGATCGGGCAAAAAAAGATCGTTTTCTGTGATCATGTGACGTGGAATGCGGGTATCAATAATTTAAGAGAAGGTATATTGACTTGGCAAACGTTTGCCATTATACTGTTGAAATTGGCAAACGTTATCCATCGGAAGCTGCATCTAGCAATCCCTCAAAAAGGAAGAAAAGATGGCTGTTCAATCAACCGGAAGTACCCTGCGCAAACGAAATAGACTCTCTTCCGGTGAAAAGCTAGCCCCCTATTTATATATTTCACCCTCCCTGTTATTTCTCGGGTTAATACTAGGTTTTCCGATAATCTACTGCATCGTCATTTCCTTCCAGGACCTTAATTTAACAACCCTTATCTCAAAACAACCCCAATTTATTGGATTTCAAAACTACTATCAGGTACTGACCAACCCCGAATTTAAACTTGCTCTGATCCATTCATTAATTTTCACCTTCTTTTCCATTTTATTTCAATTTACGATTGGCCTGGCGTTGGCTATCTTGTTTAGTAAAAGTTTCCCCTTTAACAATACGATGCGGGGGTTGTTACTATCAGGTTGGCAAATTCCGTCCATAGTTACAGGGACAATTTTTCTATGGTTGTTCAACGCGGACTACGGTTTGATAAATTTCATGCTGATGTTCCTGCATGCGATTACCCAGTCGGTCGGCTGGCTGCTTCAAGCCAACACTGCGCTAGAGGCGGTCATAATTGCGAATATTTGGCTTGGGATTCCCTTCAATGTCATCCTGCTGAGTGCAGGCATCTCAGGTCTTCCGGAAGATGTATATGAGGCGGCAACTGTTGACGGGGCGAGTGGATGGCAAAAAATCATCTATATTACCATCCCCTTGCTCAAATCAACGATCCTGGCGGTCTTGATGCTGGGGTTTATTTATACATTACGGGTATTCGATCTTATTTGGATCATTACCAAAGGGGGCCCAGGGGATGCAACAGAAGTCTTGCCCACACTTGCTTACCGAATATCCTTCATCCATTTTAACTTTGGACAAAGCGCTGCCATAGCAGTGATCATGTTGTTTATTCTTCTGATTGCGGGAGTGGTGTACTTGAGACAAATAGTCCAGGAGGAAACCCTATGAGTCGGGCGCGTGGCGAGTCGTATCTACGGCTGATCGTGAGCATAATCGCAGCTGCCATCTACCTTATCCCTATCTTTTGGATGGTAATCACGTCGCTTAAACCTGCAGCTGAAATTTTCACCAAGCCTCTAATCGTGTTTCCGACGCATATTGAACTAGAGAGCTATAAACAAATTCTGGGGCTGCCTTCCAACAAGCCTGCACTTTTGATGAACAATTTTGTCTTCTTTAAAAACTCCTTGATAATTGCTCTGGATACCACGATGCTAACCCTGATCCTGGCGATCCCGGCAGCCTATGCAGTGTCACGATTCCGGTTCCGCGGAAAAACTTCCTTTTTGCTCTTCCTGCTCGTTGCGCAAATGTTACCCAGCGTACTACTCGTTATCCCCTTGTTTGTATTGTTCAAATTCATAGGCGTTATTAATACCTACATGAGTGTCATATTGGCAGATACGGCCCTTGCTGTACCTTTTGCAATCATTATTCTACGGCCGACCTTCGCACAAATCCCGAAGGAAATTGAAGAAGCTGCCTGGATCGATGGCGGTACACGAGTGCAGGTACTGTGGTATATCGTCCTTCCGTTGGTTCGGGCCGGCATGGTGGCGGTCGGCGTTTTCTCATTCCTGACTGCGTGGGGAGAATTTGTTTTTGCTCTATCTTTCCTGCAAAAAACGGAGTTACAACCCGTTTCAATTGGCATATTTCAATTCGTCGGTATGTATAAAGTGCAATGGGATTCCATGATGGCATTCTCTACGCTGGTGGCAATCCCAGCCATTATTGCATTCATGTTTTTACAGCGCCAATTCATCAGCGGTCTAACCGTCGGGTCTGTGAAATGAAAATTATCTGACCGAAAGGAGGTGTGGTCGAATCCAAATAATTTTACATTTCTTATCCTTTCACCATATAAATCCGTACTGAGAAAACCATAATGAAGGAGAATTGAAAATGAAATTCAACCTGAAGACATTGCTGGTCCTGGCTGTTGCATTCACATTAGCCTTGACTGCTTGTGGAACTCCTGCAACCCAGGCACCAGCCACTCAGGCTCCAGCGGCTACCCAGGCTCCGGCGGCTACCCAGGCTCCGGCAACTGCAGCGTCTGCTGCTGCCACTGAAGTTGATATGTGGACCTATTATGGCGACACTGGCCCTGCTGCAGCATGCGTTAATACTGCCGCGGCCGATTACAATGCCGCCCAGTCCAAGTACGCCCTCAAGATCCGTAACCTGGCCTTCACCGACTTTAACCAGCAAGTCACGACGGCTATCGCGGCGGGTGCCACACCTGACTTGATGATCGTCGACAATCCTGATAATGCGCGCTATGCGGCAGCAGGTGCGTTGGCCGATCTTACCGACAAAGTCAAAGCCTGGGGTCAATCAGATCAATACCTCTCCGGCCCCTGGAATTCCACCCTATGGCAGGGTAAGAACTATGGTATCCCGCTGGGCAGCAACACAGTTGTGCTTTGGATCAATACCGATATGGCCAAGGCTGCCGGCCTGGATCCCGCCAATCCTCCCAAGACGTGGGATGATTTTGAAACCTGGGCTCAAAAGATGACTGATTCAGCCAAGGGCGTTTATGGAACCGCTTTACTCGCCAAGAAAGATGAGACCGGCACATTCTTGTTCCTGCCATGGGTCTATCAAAACGGTGGCGACATCGCCCATCTGGACTCACCTGCATCCACTGCTGCTCTTGCGTTCTGGACCGATTTGGTTAAAAAGGGTTACGCCCCTAAATCGGCAATTAATGACGGTTTTGCCGAAATCTATACACAATTTACCACCGGCAAGGCAGCCATGATGATCAGTGGTACCTGGAACGCAGCCACCATCAAAAAAGATGCCCCGAATCTGAACTGGGAAGTTGCAACGTTACCCTACACCGTGAAACCCGCGTCTTCGCTGGGTGGTGAAAACTGGGTGGTCTTTAACGCCAGCAAGCAACAAGATGGCGCCTGGGATTTCCTACAGTTCGTGACCGCCAAAGCATACGGTACCAAGTTGACGGACTGCATGGGATATATCCCCAGCCGCAAGGATGTAATCGCCGATGTTGCGGCAAAATCGGCTAGCGATCCTACCATGCAGGTTTTCTTGAAGCAGATGGATTCCGCTCTTCCGCGCGGACCACTGCCCAACTGGTCTGATGTTTCAGCCTTTATTCAGGAGGCAATCCAGGAATCCTTAAGCGGGCAGGCAACCCCCGATGCAGCTATGAAAACGGCCGCGGCAGGGGTAGATCCACTCCTTCCAAAATAGAAGAAGTAGGAAGCGCGATTTGGAAGGTAGCCGTCTCAGAAGCATAATCGGTGTTTGCCACACTATCTGACCGCACATTACGAATTGAGTCTGAAACACGCCAACCATCTTTAGCGCATAGCTGAAGGGAGGTGGATGAGAATACCTCATCCACCTCTCCCAAGCGTAGCTGCCTGGAGAAATAGACCGCTACACTTTTCAAGGCGAAAAGTTCTTTTGCTCCAATATTCTCTTTGATTTTCCTTATCCCGACCAGGATCAGGTAGAAGGAAAGCAGGGAATATCCAATGTCAAGCCTGATCAAAACCCTGGCATCATAATTTCGATCTAGAATTTAGTTGTTTAGCTAAATGGCAACGAGAATCGGAGACCGATTGGCCAGATCACTACTTGTATAGTTTTGATATGGTGTGGGTTTTGATTACATCAGAATAGGCTAGGAAGATACGGATCCAGATCTTTCGGTTGACCAAGAAGACGCCCTTGAAAAAAAAAGGAGCCGTCTCAGAAGCACAATCGGTGTTTGCCACACAATCTGACCGCACTTCAAAGAACGGCTCCAATGAATATTATACTTGTTTGAATAGCTTATTAGCGGAAATTTACCTGCGATGAAAAGTTTTGAACCATTTTTGAAATTGGAAATAATAGTATGCCAGTCACTCTACATGAATTAGCCAAAGCTGCGGGTTATTCCGTTTCAACCGTTTCCAGAGCATTAACGGATAGTGATCATCGAGTCAATGAAGTTACCAAGCAGCGTATCTTAACCCTGGCGAACCAACTGGGTTATCATCCTAATATCACTGCGCGTGGGCTTAAGACAGACAGAACTTTCACGATAGGTCTCGTTGTTTATAATATTGCCAGCCCATTTACACCTGTCCTGATCCGCGGTATTCAGGAATATCTCCGGCAGCACAATTATTTCAGTATCATTATCAGCACGGATTGGGATCCAGAACTGGAGAGCGAAGCAGTTCACCAACTGATCAGCCGGTCCATTGATGGGATCATTTTTGTGGAACCTTGGAGAGATGAATCCAATAAAACTCTTGACCTGGCCGACAAGCCTTATGTTTTTGTTTACCGGCTCTTTAATGGGTCTTACGCTAACTCGGTTGTTTTGGATGATCGTTATGGCGCCGGCCTGGCAGTTGAACATCTAGCCAAGCTGGGACATCGCCGGATTGCTTTAATTAATGGGCCACATAACTGGAACTCATCGATCGACCGCCTGGCGGGTTATAAGGATATTTTAGCCCGATATGGGATACCCTTTGATCCCGCCCTGGTTGAGGAAGGTACCTGGGAAGTCCAGAGCAGCTATCCTGCTATTAAGAAATACATCGCCATGCAAGAAAGACCAACAGCAATCTTTGCCGCCAATGATTTGATGGCGTTAGGGGCCATCTATGCAATACAAGATGCGGGTTTAAACGTGCCGAAAGACATTGCCGTGGTTGGGTATGATGACCGTGATATTTCCAGTTTTTCCAAACCCACGATTACGACTGTCAGCCCTCCAAGCTTTGAGATGGGAAAGCTGGCAGCTGAGTTGATAGTAGACCGTCTTGAAAACCAAATTGAAATACAAGACCCCGTTCGAATCCAGGGCACATTGATCGTCCGCGAATCCTGTGGCGCCAAGCAGATGATGATACCGCCTGAACACTATGTCAGTCACACAAATCCTCCAGAGCCCTTGATCCGTAGGTGGAGAGGAAAAAATCCAGAGGAATGATGTGAGTGATTTAAACAAGACGGGGCCGGATTTAACATATAGAACTCACCAGACGCCCCGGTCGGCAAATTGATTATCGAATAATTCTGGCTGGCAAATCGCTTAATATTTCTAACTTCGGATGTTTACCTTTTTGGGAGACAAACATACTCTTACGCAGATCGTCAAAGTCGCAATAAGGACAACAGTTATCATGTTGTTTACTGATATTAGGAATCGTTTATGCCTACTCATGTTGTGAATCCTGAATTTGGTCCATTGGATACATCGCAAAGTCCGTTCTCACATTGGAAAACCCTTGAATTTAAAAATGTATCTTTGAAAGAGGGTTTCTGGACCAAAAAACAATCCATCAATAGAAAAGTCAGCCTGCATTTTGGTTTTGAAATGCTTACAAAGGCGGGCAACTTTGACAATTTGCGTATTGCTGCCGGTTTAATCAAAGGAAATTATCGTGGGTATGTCTTTATAGATTCGGATATTTATAAATGGTTGGAGGCCGTGGCCTGGGAATTGGGCAGGGAGCCAGACAAAGAATTGTCTTCCAAGGCAGATCAAGCCATTGAACTGATAGCTGCTGCCCAGCTTCCCAATGGGTATATTAATAGCTATGTTCAGATAAGAGAATCTCCTGAACCCTGGGCAGATCTCGATAATGGACATGAGCTTTACTGCGCCGGACATTTGTTTCAGGCGGCGGTAGCTTTTCAACGCGCAATAGGTGATCATCGTTTATTAGATATTGCCTGTCGTTTTGCTGACAATATTGGTTCAGTTTTTGGGCCAGATAAAAGACATGGAGCCTGCGGTCATCCAGAGGTTGAAATGGCGCTGGTTGAGCTGTACCGGGTAACGGGTAATACTCAATACCTGGATCTGGCAAAATTCTTTATTGACCAACGCGGCAAGAATACGATGAAGGGACATCGTTCTTACGGCCCGGAATATCACCAAGATCACGTAGATGTGCGTAAGGTTGTGGAGGCTGCCGGCCATGCGGTACGCCAGTTGTACCTGGCATCGGGGATTACAGATTTATACATGGAAACCGGGGAGCAGGCCTTGATCGATGCGATGCGGCGGCTCTCGAAAAATATCATTGAAACAAAACTATATATCACAGGAGGATTGGGATCACGTTTTGATGGAGAAGCTTTTGGCGATCCTTATGAACTGCCTGCCGATCAGTGTTATTGTGAAACATGTGCAGCAATAGCCAGCCTGATGTGGAATTGGAGAATGCTGCTAGCGACCGGTGATGGATGCTATGCGGATCAGATGGAACGGGCACTTTATAATAATATCCTGGCCAGCCCTGCTCTGGATGGAAGGCATTATTTTTATATTAACCCTCTGCTGCTGCGCGAAGCCAAATATCTGCGGTTTTCCTCGGATTTGCCATCCAATGAGATTTATGTACCTGATCAACGTCCGGAATGGCACGATTGTGCCTGCTGCCCGCCTAATGTGATGCGGCTCTTTGCCTCCCTGCCTCATTATTTTGCCACAAGTGATCTTAAGGGCATTCAAATCCATCATTTTGCACCTGCCGATATTCGATGCGATCTGGCCTCTGAGCAGCACATCGAAGTAAATATGATGACCGAATATCCCTGGCAGGGGAATATCAAACTGCGGATTACGGAATCCGGAAAATCGCCGTGGATATTATCCATTCGGATACCTGAATGGAGTCACGATCCAGTACTTTCCATCAATGGAAAGGTACTAAGGGAGGTACGGCTTGAGAAAGGATACCTTGTTCTAGATCGTACCTGGCAGGTGGGAGATGTCGTTGAACTCGACCTCAGGTTGGAGGCGGTGCTTGTAGGCTCTAATCCACGAATTGATGCTACACGCGGTTGTTTCGCCATCCAACGCGGTCCGATTATTTATTGCCTGGAGGATAAGGACCAAGAAATAAAGGGGCGTTTACTCGATGTTGAGATTGACAAAGATGGACCTCTATCGACCCGATGGGAAGGTGACTTGTTGGAAGGAGTAATGGTTGTTGAAGCGAGCGGTCAATTAATTGATTCTGGATCGTGGCGCGGACATCTTTACCAGCCTGCCGCATTACCCGTTCAGGCGATTCACCACCCAATCCGCCTGGTTGCCATACCCTACTACGCATGGGCCAACCGGATAATTGGTGGAATGCGGGTCTGGATTCCATATGGATTGTCATAGTTATTTTTTTGGATGGAGCAGAATATTTCATGGGTGAATTCATAAAAAAATCCAACAGCCTATTATGTTCTCTGGATAATGAAGTTTTGGAAATTGAGCCCTGGGGGCATAATGGTTTACGCGTTCGCTGTACATCGTCCAGTGAAATCAAACGGGATTGGATAAGTGCCCTGATTTATCAGGGCGATTATCAACCCGATATAGAAATTAATATAAATGGAGCAAGTATTCAGAACGGGGAGATAAAAGCAAATATTAGTTTAAAGGGTGAAATAGCTTTTATTAATGTTAATGACGGAAAGGAATTATTAAAAGAAAAACCAATTCATCCGATTTCGATCCCTGCCAGAGCCTATAAGAACCTCAAAGGGGACTTATTCCATATCGATTGTTGCTTTGAGGCCTATGATGATGAACATATCTATGGATTGGGACAGCATCAGCATGGTCGATTGGATCAAAAGGGCTGCGTGATCGAGCTCATTCACCGCAATACAGAAGTCAGTATTCCCTTTTTGCTTTCCAGTAGAGGTTACGGATTCCTTTGGAATAACCCGGCTATTGGACGGGTAGAGCTTGGCGCCAGTGCAACTCGGTGGGTCGCCGAAGCCACACCTCAAATCGATTATTGGATAACCACAGGTAGCGATCCTGCAGAGATCCTATCCAATTATGCGGATGTCACCGGACATGCACCCACGTTTCCCGATTGGGCATCTGGATTTTGGCAAAGCAAATTACGCTACGCGAGCCAAGAAGAATTGGAATCGGTCGCCAGGGAATATCATAAACGTAATTTACCCTTATCTGTGATTGTAATAGACTTTTTTCATTGGACTCGACAGGGAGAATGGAGGTTTGACCCGCAATATTGGCCAGACCCGGCGGCAATGGTAAAAAGATTGGAAGAACTGGGTGTTAGAGTGATGGTGTCATTCTGGCCCACGGTCAGCCGTTTATCGAGGAATTTCCCGGAGATGTGGAGGAATAAGTTTATTATCCGCAATAAATTGGGATCAGCTGCCCAGATGTATTTTGTGGATAATCATTCTGAAGATGGGATATATCTTCATTACTACGACTCCACGCATCCTGATGCAAGAAAATTTATTTGGGAAAAAGCCAAAGAGGGATATTACCAATATGGAATAAAGCTATTCTGGCTGGATGCCTGCGAACCAGAAATGCTTCCTTTCATGCCCGAAAATCTGCGTTTTTACGCTGGAGATGGGGAAGCAGTAGCCAATTGTTATCCACTGGATCACGTGCGGGCTTTTTACGAAGGAATGCTATCAGAAGGAGAAGAGGCGCCTTTGTTTTTATGCCGTTCTGCATGGGCCGGCAGCCAGCGTTTTGGTGCGGCAGTCTGGTCCGGAGATATCATGTCGACTTTTTCTTCACTGCGCGCCCAGGTTAAGGCAGGTCTGAATATGGGTATCAGCGGGATTCCCTGGTGGACTGCCGATATTGGCGGTTTCCGCGGAGGAGATCCGACATTGCCATCTTTCCAGGAGTTAATAATCCGCTGGTTCCAGTTTGGTACTTTTTGCCCAATTTTCCGTTTGCACGGCCACCGCTTGCCGAACACAGATGATTTTAATGGCGCGGCGAACGAGGTTTGGTCATTTGGTGAACCCGCGTACCAGATCATCAAGAAATATATGCTGCTTCGCGAACGAATTCGCCCCTATATCATGGAGCAAATGGCCATCGCAACTAAAACTGGTGTTCCACCAATGCGGCCTCTTTTTATCGATTTTTCATCCGATCGCGGTTGTTATCAACTTGAGGATGAATATTTGTTTGGATCTGACCTGCTGGTAGCCCCGGTTCTGGAAGCTGATACCGGAATGAGAAATGTATATTTGCCAGCTGGTACAACCTGGCGAGATGCCTGGACCGATCAGGTTTATAAAGGTGGACAATGGCTCTCCGTGGATGCACAATTGGAACGAATTCCCTTGTTCCTGCGCGGGGAATCCACTCTTCCAATCAAAGAATCTTAATTGATACTGAATTTTAAGAGGTCACCTGTCTGGCCAATTGCCAATGACGGATATCTTAGCGGATAGCAGGACCGCTGCTGAAAAGGATCGATATTCATGTGGAAGTGCCGCGTGCGTAAAATCAGAAATTGAGCACCGAACGTTTGTGAGAATTATTTAAGTACGACCCGGATACGCATGAAATTCTCAATAAAAAACGAGCACAGGGTTACGCCCTGTGCTCGTTTTTTATTGAAATTATTCCTATCGCTTATTTCAGGAGTTTTTCGGCATAATGGCATGCGATGAAATGTCCCGGACGGAGCTCGCGCAGCTCTGGTTCGTCGACCGAGCAATTCGCCTGCGCCATCGGGCAGCGTGGGTGGAACCGGCAACCTGAAGGCGGGTTTATGGCGCTGGGGATCTCACCGGCGGGCATAGACTCTTTGCGGCGATGACGCGGGTCGGGGACCGGTACGGCTTCCAAAAGTGCACGCGTATAGGGGTGACCGGAATCTTCATAGACATCAGACAGGGGACCCACCTCACATAACTTGCCCAGGTACATCACGGCGATCCGGTCGCAGACGTATTTCGCCGTGGCAAGGTCGTGTGTGATGAAGAGATAGGTGAGGTTGAGTTCTTCCTTTAGGCGCATCATTAGCTCAAGCAGCAGAGCGCGCACGCTCACGTCGGCCATGGCGATCGGTTCATCGGCCACTACCAGCTCCGGTACGGTTACCAGAGCGCGCGCGATGACGACCCGCTGGCGCTGCCCGCCACTGATCTGATGCGGATATTTGTCATAGAACTGCTCTGCGGGAGCAAGCCCGACTTTCTGCAGGATCTCATTCACGACATGCCGACGTTTTGCGGAATCGCCCGACAGGTGTATGCGCACAGGATTATCGATGGCTTCACCGATGGTCATGCGCGGGTTCAGCGCCGCCATAGGATCCTGAAAGATGATCTGCATGCGAGCGCGCATTTTCCGCATCTCTTCAGGCTGCAAAGTGCCCAGGTCAATACCATCAAAGATCACACGCCCTGCGGTGGGTTCCAGCAGACGCAATATCAGCCGTCCAACGGTGGATTTTCCGGAACCGCTTTCACCGGCCAGGCCGAAGACTTCGCCCTTACGGATGCCGAAGGAAATGCCATCCACTGCCTTCACTGCAGGGATTTCACCATGGTTCAGTAAACCGGCCAGGAAACCGCTTTGCACGGGGAAGTACTTTTGCAGGTTTTCCACCTGCACCAGGTACTCGCTTGTGTCGGTGTCATGCGGGGCAGCGCTGGTTTTAAGTGACTGCTGTTCAGCCATTGTGCACCTCCGCACTAGCAGGAGCATTCTGGTAAAGCCAGCATAAGGCAAGCTGGTCCCTCTCGACCGCCTCAAAGGCCGGTTCCTGGATGCGACATATATCCATCACCTGAGGGCAGCGCGGATTGAACCGACAACCCTTGGGAGGATGCAGGAGATTAGGAGGGGCCCCTTCCATCTTATACAATTCGCTGCCATCGAGTTGAATATTGGGGACGGACTTCAACAACCCCTGGGTATAGGGATGTTTGGGATTGGCAAAGACGTCACGGACGTCGCCCACTTCCACCATCTTGGCGGCATACATAACCGCCACCCGGTCTGCCACCTCGGCCACTACGCCGATGTTATGTGTGATCAACAAAATAGTCAGGCCAAATTCCTTTTGAAGTTCCTTCAGTAGATCGAGAAACTTGGCTTCCACAATTACGTCGAGCGACGTGGTAGGTTCGTCGGCGATGACCAGTTTGGCACGCAAAGCCAGCGCGAGGGAGATCATTACGCGCTGGCGCATCCCGCCCGACATCTGGTGCGGATACTCGTCCAGGCGTTCATGCCGGATACCCAGCTT
>CAZPCR010000027.1:0-14696 GCA_964585035.1 uncultured Anaerolineaceae bacterium | reverse complement strand
GGATGTCCCAAATGCAATACTGGCAAATCAATACCACAATCCGGATAACCCGAAAACGCATGAACTGTTCACGGGTCCTGAAATTTGGGAACAAACAGGCGGCAAGGTTACCGATGTAGTTATCGGAATGGGAACCGGTGGAACCATTTCCGGTATTGGACGCTATCTTAAATCCAGAAACCCTACTATCAGGATCGTCGGTGTGGATATCGAGGGATCTATCCTTTTTGAAATATGGAAGAATAACGGGAAAATACCTGCCGGTGCATTCCCAAAGACTTATAAACTTGAGGGAATAGGCGAGGATTTTCTGCCATCCACAACCGATATTACTGTAGTAGATGATGTTGTGCGCGTTAGCGATCGCGAAAGTTTTTTGTGGGCACGTCAGATCGTTCGCCAGGAAGGAATATTTGCCGGAGGGTCTTCGGGAGCCGCATTGGCCGGCGCTGTGAAGTACGCTGCCAAATTACCCTCCGACAGGTTGATCGTTGTTATTTTCCCGGACAGCGGCTCGAGATACCTGTCTAAATTTTATGATAATAAATGGATGCGAGAGAACGGTTTCATGGATACCGAATATGGTGAAGTGACATTAGGTGACCTGGTGATTGCAAAACCAAATAAAATCCTCATCACAGCCTGCCTCGGAGATTCGATGCGTAAAGTCATGACAAAAATGCGCCAGAATGCAGTTTCTCAAATGCCTGTAGTCGGTGATGATGGGGCCTTAGCAGGAACCATCGAAGAGGTTGATTTACTAAACCATGTGCTTGAGAATGGGCATAATCACACACCCGACGAACCAATCGACCCGTTGGTACAGAATGCTAAGGCTGTCTTCCCTTCGGAAGCTTCGCTTGGTGAAGCTATGTCATACCTGACAGCCGGTTATGCATTAATCATTGCAGAGCAGGGTAAGCCAACTGGTATCCTGACGAAGATCGATGTATTAGATTATGTAGCAGGCAAGATGTAAGCTGTATATTGTGTAACTGACGCATTAGATATTTTCTACTACCGAACCTTAATTGTCAATGGGGGCAGCCTTAACCATACTGCCTGCTGCATGACGAAGTAAAATGGATATATGTCCCACCTACCATCGCGCCCAACTTTTCTTGAAATTAATCTCCTCCGTCTGAAACAGAACCTGGAAAATATAAAGGGTTACGTTAAACCGGCTAAGGTAATGGCTATATTGAAAGCCAACGCCTATGGCCACGGTGTGGATGGGGTTGCTCCTTACCTGGCACCTTTCGCGGATTACATTGGGGTTGCTCTGGTCGAAGAGGGGATCCATTTACGCAAGCTCGGAATCCATAAACCTATCCTTATCCTGGGAGGAAGTCTCCCATATCAAGTTCCATTATTCCTAGAAAATGATCTAACCCTGGCAGCATCCACACCGGAATTGTTGGAAACTGCCGATGATTTATCTCGTCTTTCAGGAACAAAACTAAAAGTTCATCTTAAGATCGATACAGGGATGGAGAGGATTGGCGTACACGATTATGAAGCATACCCTTTTCTTGAGAAATCATTGTCGTGTAGCCATTTGGAGATCGAAGGCATTTTCACGCATTTTGCAAACTCAGAATTGCCCGATCTCAACCATGCCAAATTACAATTGGAACGGTTTGAAGAGGTGTTGAATTTCTACGAAAAGCGCTCGATCCCACATCCGTCAATCCGGCATATGGCAAATTCAGGCGCCATTTTACAATTTCCCGAAAGTCATTACGATATGGTCCGACCTGGTGTGTTGCTCTATGGGGTGTATCCTGGCCGGGAAATTAAGCGAACCATCGAAGTAAAAACTGCATTGACCTGGCACTCGAAAGTGGCCTACTCAAAGATCACCCAACCGGGACGTCCGGTAAGCTACGGCTCGCTATGGCAATCAGACAGACCGACGCGGGTCTTGACGATACCCTGCGGTTATGCCGACGGTTATTTTCGTAATATGACCAACAAAGCTGAGGTCATCGTAAAAGGTAAAAAATATCCTCAAGTAGGACGTATATGTATGGATCAGTTCATGGTCAATTTGGGCGATGACGAGGCTCAAGCAGGAGATGAAGTAATCTTAATGGGTGAGGCTGAGGCCGGAGGGCGAATTGCACCAGAGGATCTGGCTGACTGGGCAAGTACAAACGAATACGAGGTTATGACCAACATCAGCGCACGCGTGCCTCGGATGTTCATTTCAGAGTGAAGTACAATAAGCCGCACATTTTCATAGATT
Organism: uncultured Anaerolineaceae bacterium; assembly: GCA_964585035.1. GTDB lineage: Bacteria > Chloroflexota > Anaerolineae > Anaerolineales > Villigracilaceae > Fen-1038. Next base: position 12,448 of record CAZPCR010000027.1, on the reverse strand, counting down.
GGCTTATGTCGAGGTGAAAAAAATTGAATCGGTATTTACGTGATTATTTGATCCTTCTTGGTTTGGGAGGGGTAGTGATTGCTCTCGACCAGTGGACGAAATGGTTGGTGCGAGCGAATATTCCCTACCAGAGTACATGGTTACCGAACGGATTGACCTGGTTAAGCCCATATGCACGGATCGTTAATTGGAATAACAGCGGCGCTGCGTTTGGGTCCTTTCAAAACGGCAATTCTGTATTTACCGTACTCGCGATCCTGGTTATTTGCGCGATCATTTATTACTATCCGCGGGTCGAAGAAGGCGATTGGACATTGCGATTAGCCATGGGGTTACAGTTAGGTGGAGCGGCCGGTAACCTGGTCGATCGCTTGTTGATGCAAAAGGTTACGGACTTTATTTCGATCGGAAATTTTCCGGTATTCAACATTGCAGACTCATCCATTTCCATCGGAGTGGTTGTCCTATTATTGGGAGTTTGGATAAAAGAAAATTCTGAGAAAAAACCCAGATCACAGACCACGGACCTTGAGCCGTGACCGATGAAGTATTCTCCATTCGATTTCAAAAACAGGAGAAAGAGCGACTTGATCATTTTTTAGTCGAAGCTCTACCGAAATATTCACGTGCCCGGTTGCAGGGGTACATTAAGGCCGGTTTTGTGGATGTGAATGGAGTACCCATTCAAAAATCAGGATATGTATTAGAACCTGGAATGTTAATCGAGGTTCGGATTCCACCTCCAATACCGACTACATTGGTCGGAGAAGATATCCCACTAAATATCGTTTTCGAGAACGATGACCTGCTAGTCATAAACAAACCTGCCGGTATGGTAGTCCATCCGGCAGCGGGACATTTTTCGGGAACCCTCGTACATGCCGTACTCGGTTATGACCCGGATATTGAAGGTATCGGCGGAGAAGGTAGACCGGGCATCGTTCATCGTCTCGATAAACAGACTTCGGGGTTGATATTGCTCGCCAAAAATGATGTGGCCCTTCAATGGCTGCAAGAGCAATTTCGACACCGTAAAGTTGAAAAGACCTATCTGGCGCTTGTAGATGGCAGACCTCCGACTCCAACTGGCAGAGTCGAGGCCCCCATAGGACGAGATCCCAGTCACCGGAAGAAGATGGCTATATCAAGAGAAGATAGAGGGCGTGAAGCAATCAGTGAATATAAAACTTTGGAAATTTTTACGAACCATACACTTTTAGAATTTCATCCTTTGACAGGTCGCACGCATCAAATCCGCCTGCATTGTGCTTTTTTGGGATGTCCGATAGTGGGTGATGAAATTTATGGCAGAAAGGCACCGTCCATCGCGATTGACAGGCATTTTTTGCATGCAAAGAAATTAAAAATCATCCTACCGAACGAAGACCAACCGCGAGTGTTCGAGGCGCCTTTACCCGAAGAACTTGAGAATATCCTGGACAGGTTGAGAAGGGAATAGGAAGAAAAATATGGGACATCCGAGTCTTCCTAACAGCCATCGATGAGGAGTTCATTGTGGAAATTATAGATCTTCGTTCCGACACAGTCACCAAACCCACGCCCGAAATGCGTGATGCCATGGCAAAAGCCGAAGTTGGCGATGACGTATATGGGGATGACCCGACGGTTAACCAGCTACAGGAGATGGCTGCTGAGATCACGGGCAAAGAAGCGGCGTTATTCGTTCCATCAGGGACAATGGGTAACCTTGCCGCTATATTAACTCATTGCGAGCGTGGTGATGAGGTCATCCTTGGTCAAAAAAACCACACTTTTCTATTTGAGGCTGGTGGAATTTCCGCACTTGGCGGGGTTCATTCATACCAATTGCAAAATCAGCCCGACGGCTCGCTGCTCCTTTCCGACGTCGAAGCGGCTATTCGGCCCGACGATATTCACGACCCCATAACACGTCTAGTCTGTCTGGAGAATACCCATAACCGCTGTGGAGGAACAGTTCAAACACCGGAATATACGCGTCACCTCTCGGAATTTGCCCACGCACGAAAACTAAAAGTGCATTTAGATGGCGCACGTATATTTAACGCGGCTGCTGCTTTAGGCGTACCCGCAAGAAAATTAACAGAGTCGGTAGACTCGGTCACTTTTTGTTTAAGTAAGGGATTGTGCGCGCCGGTCGGTTCGGTGCTGTGCGGAGGTATAGAGTTTATTCATAAAGCCAAGCGTTTACGCAAAATGCTTGGCGGTGGAATGAGACAGGCCGGCATCCTGGCTGCCGCCGGTATCGTTGCCCTTCAAAAGATGACTTCTCGACTGGGAGAGGACCATAGTAGGGCTTCAGATCTGGCCGAAGGTTTGAGTGAAAATAAGGGGATCATTCTTGATGCAGGGTCGCCAGCTACAAATATGGTCTTTTTTTCACTGGCTCCAAAGATACAATTGTCAGCACGCGATGTTGAAGAAAAGTTAAAAGCTCAAGGGATACTTGTCAGCGCGACTGATCAACGGCGGTTCAGGTTGGTGACACATTTTTGGATTGATGATCCTGCAATCAACAAAACCATAGCTGCATTTGCCGAAGTATTAACCTAGAGTCGAAAGACTTTACTTGTTACTTTTGGTAGAGAATTCCTATCCCAAAATGAAAGCGATTTCATTTAGCTCGATCCACCGCATTCAGGATGACCGCACATGATGCCCCTTTATGTATGGATTTGATTAGAGGTTTGGAGTAAAGAAGGTTACTTAGATTTCCGGGTCCGCCATAAACAAATCAATTTGAGACGAATCGGGTTCGATCTGATTACGACCTCGTTCTTTTGCAATATAGAGTCGCTGATCGGCTAAATCAATAAGATCGATAATGTCGTTTCTCTCTATTGGATACATGGCGATTCCCTGACTAACAGTTGGGAACGGTATTGTTTTATGTTCTTGGTCTTGAATTGATAAAGTAGACATGGTATCGCGGATCCGCAATGCGACCCTCTGGGTTTGATCGGTGCTGGCATTCGGAAGGGAGATAACAAATTCCTCCCCTCCCCAGCGGCCAACAGCATCTGCTTGCTTGATATGCAGCTTAATTGCCCTACATATGGCTGTCAAAACTTCATCACCAACCAGATGACCATAAGAATCATTGTATCGTTTGAAATGGTCCACATCAAGCATGATAAGGCCAAGCGGCTGCCTTTCAACTGAGGCTCGATCAACCTGTTCCTTCAAAAGTTTGAGAAAATTTCCATGGTTATAAACCCCTGTCAAACTATCCAACTTTGATAGCAGCTCCACTTCTTCGTGTTGATGCGTGTTGTGAAGAGCTTGTGCAGCATGCTGAGCTAAATTTAAGAGGAGCTCAAGATCGGCTCGATCGAATGCGTTGGGCCGGTAAGAACCGATGGCTATAATTCCGTTTACATCCTCGCTTTTCATTGGAACACCCATCCAGGACAGATTGGTTTTGTGTTTCCCTAAAAACACCAGGCGAACACCGGGCAGGGTAACTTCCCTTCGAAGGTCCGGTAAGAAGAGGGTTTTCTGATTATTAAGAACCCATGCGGAGAGCGACCCCTCCAACTTTACGCGTTGATTTTCGAAATATTCACCATCATCATACACAAGCTCAAGGCGCATTTCATCCCCTTCCCGAATGCCAACGAAATAAGTATCAGCTTCAACGGCGTTTTGGAAAGCAGCATTAAGGAGGGCCATTACCTGTTTAGGGTTGAGAGTTGAGGTGATATTACGACTGAAATCAGTAATGGTTTCCAGCCTGTGAATATGACCTCGGGAAAGACTTCTTAACTGCCTGATCGTTTCAACCAATATACCGCCAATCACTGCGAGGCTTAGATGAAAAGTCCAGTCGGTTAAATTGTTAATAGAGTCGTGGCGAATACCCATCGTAAGGATCGTCGTAAAGACGATCAATAGATAGGAAGGGCCGCGCTCAGAAATGATCGAGCTTGTGATGACAGCCAGGATAAGTAAAACTCCAATATAAATGTCAAGTTGAACAGGGACCGTATAGGTGATAATGCCAAGACCTACGGCTGTTAATATGGCATTCACCCAGCTATAAACATGGTTGTAATTGACAGATGGTAAAACACTCAAATCGAAAATACATATATACAAAATACCGGCTATCCCCATTACGAGAAGGATGCCGGATTTTGGTTGGCCCTGAGGCCATACAATGCCGCCGTTGAATATTATGAGGGCTAATACAACTATGCCGGCGATTGTTGAAGGCAATACCGACACACGGTGTTCCTGGGGAGTAAAACCAAACCGATCTGTTTTCTTCGCCATTATTAACCTGATGTAGAACCCCGAAAATGTCCCTTTTGAAGCTAATTAATTACCCCTAAAACTTTGAGTTAGCCAACAATTTCCACCTAAACTTTAGCATAAAGGATTATATAATTCTACCTTAAGTTTCAATACAAAACCATTAAGTATTACCTTTTGATGGTCGATTAATTATTTCTGATATAATATCTTTTGCGGCGGGGATTTTGGCGGGATCCAGCCTGGAATATAATAATTCACCCTCGATTGGGAACGCGATTTACGAATGACGACCCATTTTTCCATCAATCAAATAGACGAAGTTGTCAAACGGCTTCGAGAACGCACCAAATATCAGCCCCAAGCAGCGATAATCCTTGGCTCGGGTTTGAATGAGTTTGCCGAATCTGTAGAAAGTGCCGATATTATTTCATTTGGGGAACTGCCTTATTTCCCTGTTTCCACCGTCTTCGGTCATGCAGGCCGCATTATGATCGGTAAATTGGAAAACCAGACGGTATTTGTCATGCAGGGGCGAATACACTTTTACGAAGGTTACAGCATGGCCGAGGTTACATTACCAATCAGGGTCATGCAGCGCTTCGGAATAGGCACACTGATAGTAACAAATGCAGCAGGTGGGGTGAACCCTGAGTTTCTCCCAGGCGATGTTATGCTTATTACCGATCATCTAAATTTTCTGGGTATGATGGGGCAAAACCCTTTGATGGGTCCCAATTATGATGAACTTGGCCCGCGGTTTCCGGATATGAGTCAAGCTTATGATCGTGAATTATGCAGCCTGGCACGGAATGCGGCAAAAGAAAAAAACATTAATTTACGTGAAGGAATATATGCGGGACTTAGCGGCCCGTCATTCGAGAGTCCCGCCGATCTGCGATTCCTGCGACAGGCCGGAGCCGATTCGGTTGGCATGTCCACGGTGCATGAAGTCATTGTTGCCAGACATGGGGGGATGCGCGTTCTGGGATTTTCAGGCATAAGTAACAAAGCTAATTTGGATGGTTCAACAGTCACCACCCATGAAGAAGTAATCGAAGCTGGAAAGGTCATTACTCCGAAAATCGATAAACTTGTACGGAGTATTCTTCAGAAGCTGTAATCAAAATCATGGCAGCAATCTATCAATTTCTCGGCACGTACGAAGTGCTGATTTATATTGTGCTGGCAATCGGAGGGCTTTTTGCATTTCGATGGCTCTGGCAGTCGTGGAGCGAGTGGCGTCAGGCAGTATACAGCCTGGAAAAGGAATTTGCCCTCCGCCGTATCGGCCGCGCCGTTGCGTCCTTGACCTTAATCCTAGTCCTATCATGTGGGGAGTTAGTGACTGCGTCGTTTATCATTCCAAGTCTCCCGGCTTCTTTTTTCATTGCCACACCCACACTTGATCTACTTGCGACTCCGACAGGAACGATCTCTCCTGAACTCGCGACACAGATCGCGTTGACGCCGCGCCCCATCCCAACCCTGGTGGGTGGAGAGGGCTGCGTACCCGATAAACTAATAATCACTTCTCCCCAGGCCGGGACACAAATAAGCGGTATTGTAGACATCCATGGAACGGTCAATATCACCAATTTCGGTTTTTATAAATATGAAGTCGCGCCGCTAAATTCCGATACATGGGCTACGATCTCAGCCGGTACGAAAGTAGTTATCGATAATTCGCTGGGGCAATGGGATACAACTGCTCTTACGCCCGGCGACTATCAACTTCGTCTCGTGGTAACGGATAATCAAGGCAAATCTTTATCACCCTGTGTGATTCCAATTCGAGTAGTGCCTCAATCCTAGGAGAATATGTCTGCCATTCAAATCCGCCCCGTTGTAGCCTCGGACCTTCCTCATTTAATGGGAATAGACCATTCGATGACTAGTGAATATGTCTGGCAATTAGAACTGCGCCGTGAAACCGGACAGATCGTTGCGACGTTCAGGGACGTGCGGCTGCCTCGTCCAATATCTTTAACTTATCCCAACAATCCGTTCTCACTGGCTGACGAATGGACCTCCAAGGCCATTATGTATACGGCCCTCTCGGGAAGTGACTCAATCGGATATATCGCGCTTACCGAGCGACCCGCTTCCGTAGCCTGGGTGACCGATCTCGTTGTTGCGCCGAATTGGAGACGCCGCGGGGTCGCCAGCGCTTTATTAACCTCAGCACAAGAGTGGGGTGTGGAGCGAAGCCATCGCAGGTTATTTCTCGAAACCCAGTCCAAAAATAAACCGGCAATCCGGCTTGCGCAAAAGCACGGTTATGAATTCTGCGGGTATAATGATCACTATTACTTGTCGCAAGACATCGCTCTATTTTTTGCGAGGGCATTATAGGGCGTTTTCTGGGAAGGTGACATGTTTAACGGTTGGACTGACAATTTACTGGTGGGGATACAAACGCTCAACCAGATCTTGACGGCGGGGATTGCCATTACGGCTTTCTCTCTATTTTTGTATTCCCTATCCTTCAATCTCCGAGACCGTGTTGCCCGTTCATTCGCCATCATCCTGCTTTGTGTTGTTGTAGTTTTTACGACAGAAGCTTTACAAAATAAATCCGTCTCAAATTGGGGGATTGACTCATTATTGCGGCTGCAATGGATTGGAATTGTTTTCCTGCCGGCTGCTTACATTCACCTATCTGACGCTTTGCTTGTTACAGCTGGACGCCCATCACGAGGTCGAAGGCGTTTTGCCGTCCGCTTAATGTATGTTGTTTCCTCGGTTTTCCTGCTTCTGCTGGCATTCGGTTATCTGCTCAGTCCGGTTATAGCGAATGGTGCCCCAGCCCCGCATCTTCAGCGGACCCTATGGACCGAGGTCTTTACCCTTTACTATATCCTTGCGATGCTCTGGGCAGGAATAAATTTCAGCCGGGCTTACTCCCTTATGTTAACACGGTCCGGTAGGCGCCGCATGTTGTATCTAATGGCGGGGGCGACTGCACCAGCGCTCGGTTCCTATCCCTACCTACTCTACGGTTATTCTTTTGCGGCACAATATCCGTATTTATTTTGGGGCGGCGCCACTTTTATCAATGTGCTGGTTGGCGGGTTGGTAATTGTGATGGCATATGCAGTTGCGTTCTTCGGGGTTTCCTGGCCTGATCGCGTGATCAAGAGCAGGCTTTTTAAATGGATCATGCGTGGCCCTGTTACTGCCTCGGTTGCGCTTGGGTTGATGACCATTGTGAGGAGAACCGGCGTCCTAGTGGGCATAGAGTATTCGGTATTTGTTCCATTGACGATGGTAGCCACGGTGCTCCTGTTCGAACATGGAATTACTATCTTTGCACCGTTGTGGGAGCGCTATCTCTTCTATGGGCATGACCGGGATGAATTGAGATTATTCCAAAATATAGAAGAACGGATGGTTACACAGGGAGACTTAAATCAATTTCTCGAAGCCATCCTGGCCGCCGTACGCGACCATTTGCATTCCCCTTCTGCTTTTGTTGCCGCCCTGGATGACGATAAACTATCGTTGATCGTCATGGCGGGTAATCGAGCCATGCTTGATCAAGATGGGCTTTCCGGTGCACTCGAAATGTTTAGTAATGGGAATGGTGCCCAGCACAGTGAATTTGTATGGGGAAAATACTGGGTTTTACCCCTCCATCAGCGTAAACGCGGCGACATGGACCGCGATGAAGTTCCGCCTTTTCTTGGTCTATTAGGTGTAGCGCGAGGCGAGAATCAACACATGGAAGACGATCAACGCGATTCTCTCTGGTTACTTGCAGACCGCAGCGCCCTTGCCCTTGAAGATCGATTAATGCAGCAGCGAGTTTTTCACTCCCTCCAGGACCTGGAACCTCAAGTGGACATGATCCAGCGCATGCGCGCTGCCGGCCGTTATGACACACGTGCCAGCTTGTTAAGTGACAAAATACCCCCCGAATCTGATCTGGTTAACTGGGTGAAAGATGCGTTGACCCATTATTGGGGCGGTCCTAAACTGACTAATAGTCCCCTTATGCGTTTGCAGATCGTACAGGAAGCAGCCAGCCAATACGATGGTAATGCTGCCAATGCCCTGCGCGCGCTTCTTAGAAAGGCGGTGGACCAAGTGCGACCGGATGGCGAACGGAGGTTTACAACAGAGTGGATCTTATATAATATTCTTGAAATGAAATTCATTGAGGGACGTAAAGTCCGCGAAGTGGCGGGGAGATTGGCCATGTCTGAAGCGGATCTATATCGTAAACAGCGAGTGGCTGTAGAGGCAGTGGCAAAAGCCATCCTTGAGATGGAATCACAAACGAGGTAGGGAAGGCAGGTAGAAATGGTAAATCGAAAGATCGGTATAGAAAGCCCGATGCCAGTGGTGGATGAGAGTTGGTGGGAATCGGTCCTTGCGGAGGAAGGCCGTAATTCGACACACGTGCCCGATCGATTGCAAAACCGGCAGGAGGCCCGGAACGAATTAAAAGAGGATATTAAAATAACCCCGAATTGGGTCGAGGTTAAGGAATTATATTTACACGACAAGATCGTCGACCTACTTGTGACCGGAAGCAACCGGGGTGGATTACTAGTGGAAGGTGAGAACTTGTACGGATTCGTACCTTTCTCGCACCTAATAGATATGGCTGGGCAGGATATGCCCGATCGTGAAAAATGTCTGGAAGCTTACACCGGTCGTACCCTCAAGCTCAAGGTCATCGAATGCGTCCCGGAAGATGGGCGAATTGTCTTTTCAGAACGCGCTGCGCAGGCTGAGCCAGGCAAACGCGCCGAATTATTCAATTCCATGCATCCTGGCGAGCATGTAAAGGGCTCGGTAACCAACATTACGGATTTCGGAGTATTCGTCGATCTCGGTGGTGTAGAAGGATTGATCCATATTTCCGAACTTTCGTGGGGAAGGGTTGTTCATCCGAGTCAAATCGTAAAAATGGGTCAGGTTCTTGATGTCCAGGTGCTTGATCTATCACCAGAACGCTGCCGAGTGGCATTAAGCCTCAAGCGGCTGTCTGTCAATCCCTGGATCAAGATCGGCACGGAGTTGTCGGTTGGACAAATTGTGTCGGCTACAATCACGAGCGTCCTTTCTTATGGAGCTTTCGCTCGTTTGGATCTGGGTGTTGAAGGACTTGTTCATGCGTCCGAAATGCCCCTTGCTGAGGGTGAGGTCGTGAAGGATTTATTACATGAGGGTCAGCAAGTCCAGGTCCGGATCCTGCATGTGGATGCTTCGCATCAACGTATGGGCTTAAGTATGCTATTAAATGTATAAATTCAGGAGTATTAATAATCTCTTTGAAAAAAATCAATCCATGCCTGGTGTATTTTCAAGTTGATAATGACTATTGTGATCTACTCTATAAATGAACCATAAACCACAAAGACGTTATCAACAAGTTCCCCCATCCAACGATTGGCTGGATCGTTTGACGCGTTTTAACCTGCATTTCGGACGGTTCCTTCGCGATGCTTTCGGCATATTTTTGATTGCATTGGCTTTGATGTCTTTGCTATCTATATTAAACCTAACCGGGGGCATATTGCTAACGCCTTGGTCAACATTCTTAGAATCGTGGTTTGGCTGGGGGAGCTACCTTCTTATCCTAGCGATCGTATTCGGAGGCTTATCTCTCATCCGTCGGGATGTACGTCGATTGGGGTGGGGACGCCTTTTGGCACTTGAAATTGCTTCATTGCTAACTTTGGGCTTGCTTTCCATTCTCGGCGGTAATTCTCTTGTTCGAGCCGAAGCCGGCCAGGATGGCGGCCGGCTTGGATGGGGTATTTCTTATTTGTTTGGCCGGATTATGGGACCCGTATGGGGTGGAATTGTTTTATTCGTATTCTGGCTTCTAGTGGTTCTAACGAGCTTTGGATTCTGGTCGATTCTCGAGATCTGGCTGATAAAGCTGGCTGGCGAAACATCACAAATATCGCAACCAGGACATATCCAGGATGAAGGGGTATCTGAACCGCAAGAGGTTATACAGAGGGTTGTGCCAAAAAGGCAACCTAATAAATTACCGCCTGAATTTCGCCCCACATTGAAAGCCCCGGATAAAAAGAATGAACGACCCGTCAAACCGATCCCGCGAGAAGAAGGATTGCCACCATTAAACTTATTAATGGCTGATCAATCGGTACATGCGGATGATCGCACAATTAACCAGACGGCTGGGATGATCATGAAGACGCTCTCAGAGTTTGGCATACCCGCCACGGTAATAGGTTTTCGAGTGGGTCCTACAATTACACAATTTGCCGTTCAACCCGGTTTCATTAAAAAGCCCGGTGCAACGGAAGATGATGACGATGCTCAACAAATGAAAGTGCGGGTGGCACAGATCGCCAATCTTCAAAAAGATTTAACCCTGGCGTTATCGGCGGAAAGGCTGCGAATTGAGGCGCCGGTTCCGGGTAAGCCTTATGTCGGGATCGAAGTTCCTAATGCACATTCATCAGTGGTGCGTTTGCGATCGATTTTGGAAAGCGATATATTCCATCGTACCAGTGCGCCCCTTGCAGTCGCACTTGGCCGAAACGTATCCGGTGCCCCATTGGTTGCAGACTTATCGCGAATGCCTCACCTGTTGATTGCAGGAGCAACCGGTTCAGGAAAATCCGTTTGTATAACATCTTTGGCCACCTGCCTGGCGATGAATAATAGTCCAGAAGACCTACGCATGATCATGATCGACTCGAAAATGGTCGAGCTGTTACGGTTCAATGGCCTGCCCCATCTATTTGGAAAAGTTGAGACCAATATTGAACGGATTTTAGGGGTCCTGCGTTGGGTGGTAGTGGAGATGGAACACCGCTATCGACTCCTTGAATCGGCACATGCTCGTGATTTGGAAGCCTATAACCGCAAACAAGCCCGAAAAGAAGACGGAAAGACACTTCCCCGCCTCGTTGTACTGATCGATGAACTGGCAGATCTCATGATGTCAGCACCCGACCAAACAGAACACAACCTGGTTCGTCTCGCACAGATGGCCCGCGCTACCGGAATTCATCTTGTGGTCGCAACACAGCGCCCGTCTACAGACGTAGTCACCGGATTGATCAAAGCCAATTTCCCAGCACGGCTAGCATTTGCTGTGGCCTCTGGAATCGACAGCCGAGTTATCCTCGATACCGGTGGTGCAGAGACCTTGCTGGGCCATGGCGATATGCTCTTCCTCAACCCGGAAATAGGCAATCCAATCCGGGCGCAGGGCGTAATGGTGACAGATATGGAGATCGAGCGTGTAATTGACTACTGGCAAAAGAACAGTGAAATGCCTATCGATGACGCTACTCCTTGGGAGAAACTACTCAGTGAACCCGATGAAAACGAAGATGACGGGTTAATCGAACAGGCGATATCCATTGTACGCAGTTCTGGGCGTGCTTCCGCTTCATTATTGCAGCGTCGTTTGCGAATAGGATATCCTCGCGCGGCGCGCTTACTCGATCGGCTTGAGGATACGGGCGTGGTTGGTCCATCCCAGGGCGGTGGTAAAGAACGTGAGGTCATGCCCTATGAGGGGGCGGAAGAAGAAAGTTGAACGAACTAGACCTCGAGGCGTAAATTGATCGTGATGGATATCGGTTCTTGTTCGAGGCAATAGCATTTTGGGGAAGATTTTCGAGTATCATTGACCCTGTTTGGCTATCCAAGATCATTTCATCTTGAAATTCAGGATTAACCAAGTACTGGGTATTTTCAAAAATATTTAATAACGAAGGATTTATTCCAAAATGGTTATCGAAAAACCACCTGTTTCGAAGCCGAAAGTGAAAAAGACCTTCACTGATTTTTTACGCGTTGCATTTAAATGGATACTTGATCCGGTTGCCGGGTTTCTCAATCGGATTGGGTTGACACCTAATTCTGTAACCTTATTGGGAGTTGCTGGGAATATAATCGCCGCTTATTTTATTACCCGTGGTCAGATCATGATTGGTGGAATCATCATGTTGATCGCGTGGCCAGTTGATGCCCTGGACGGATCCATGGCACGGCTTCGGGGCGAAAGCAGTGATTGGGGCGCATTTGTGGACTCGGTCAGCGATCGGTACTCCGAATTGATCATTCTTGGCGCGTTGCTCTATCATTTTGCAATGACCAACCAACATACTGCAGAAGTGGTAACCTTTGCAGCGGCGGCAGGCTCCATACTTGTTTCTTATGTGAAAGCACGCGCCGAAGCACAGAGCTTTAG
>CAZPCR010000026.1:0-14715 GCA_964585035.1 uncultured Anaerolineaceae bacterium | reverse complement strand
TATCTTCGGTGACGAATGTGATCAGAGCCACCGCCAGCTTGGGATTCTTGGTGTGTCTGGAAACAGTCCAGGCCGCACCACCCATGGCCGCCACCATCGGAGCGGAATCAGCTGCCCACTTGAACGGAGCTGCAACACCCAGTTGATGGCTGGCCGTCGTGAACCATCCACCTTTGGTGCCGCCGAAGCTGCCCCACATCCAGGCTGGTCCTTCAAACATCAACACTTTATTGTTCGTGATCAGTTTGTCGAAATCGGTATTGAAGAAATCCGTGTTAAACAGGGTTTTGTTGGCGATCATATGATCGACCAGGCCCGCAGCCCGTACACAATTTGGATCCGCCACATTGATATTGAGGGTGCCGGCATCCACCAGTTGATGAGTGGGGCAGTTACTGGCTTCGAAGAAGGAGAGGAAGCTCCAACCATCTCCAAAGGTGCCCAGATAATAGCCGGGATGTTCCTTGGCAAGTTTATCACTGAGAGCCTGGTAGTCTTCCCACGTTGTTGGCACTGTGTAACCAAACTGGGTCATAAGAGGCGCGTTGTAATAAGTCACAAACTGGGCCAGGTCGTTCCGCAGGCAGTAGACCTTGCCGTCGAAGGTGCAGTTGTCCATGGCGGAATAATTTTTGATCGTATCTGCAGGAACGAATCCGGTCAGGTCAAGCGGGAAATTATGGGCTGCATCGGCCACGCGCGCCACAAGCCGCGGCTCCGCAAAGACCACATCCGGCCAACCCTGGTTGGTATTATTGAAAAGCAGAACTTTTGACGGGAATTGTTCACGGTCAACAACCACAGCCTTGACCAGACTGGCATCATCCGGGTTCGCCTTTAGGAAAGCGTCGATCGCTGGCTGACGAGGTTGGTCGATCCAGACCGTGATTGGAGCTTTATCATCGTAGGGGCTTTGGGTCGGCGCGGGTGTAGCTGTTACCACCATCGCAGTCCCAGCCACCATTTGGGTGACCACTGCGGGAGCAGCCGGGGAGCCGCAAGCCGCCAGGACCAATGAAAGCACCGCCATTAACAAAACACATTTCCAGATTTGCTTAGTCATTTTTTCTCCTCGAATGAAATTAGAAAGATATTTTGGAAGAACGACAACACGGGATGTAAGTTCGTTGGTTTCTTTGTTATCCGCATTCTCCTTTCTGGCTTTCCTGTTTTTTAACGGGAAACCGGATCAAAAGCGAAAACAAGTGGATAAAGGAAATTGAAAGCAGTAAACAAAACTGCATCGGATGGACATTTTGCTATTCAAGAAAGTTTATTTGAACGATCATTTACTTTTGCTCTATTCATGATTGCAAGAGTTGAGAACCAGGATATGGTAACGTTACCATATCGATGTAAAAAAAATCTTTTCGTCCATTTCATCCACCACTCTTACTTTTTGAGTCGGTTCCGGTAGCATTACCGGTAATGCTACCGGTATTATATGGTAAATCTTCTTTAAATGCAATGGGGATTCCTGCACTCTGAAAATCTGACCAACAGGAAATATTTCAGGCTGTTATAGCTATACATCGCCACCCTCATCCCCCGCAATGGAATAATATTTCGTCACCTTATTATCGGTTACTTCATACAGTCCGCCCATAAAATAAGTCGTTACAGCAACACCCACTCGCTTGGCTGCATCGTGTATAGTTGGCATTTAATTATTAATAAATTACAGTATCGTTATCAGGATAACGTTACTATATTTTTGCACTTTTTTCAGGTTTATCAATCGTGTAGATTGTAATATCAAAAAATAGTCAGAAGTTAATTATTTCAGGCTAACTGCATCCACATTATTAGCCAGGGATAACTGAATGTAAAAAAAAGCCTCGACTTAAAAAAGTCGAGGCTTTTTTTTAGGACTCAGTGGAACAGTGAGAAGAGATTAGCGGATACCCTGATCGATGAGGGGTGAAATGGAAGGAAGATTCGCCGGAGTAAACGTGCCTACGCCGGTATTGATCGTCAGGCCCGGGATCTGGTACATCTTTGTAAAGTAGATCTGTTGGACAGGGAAGTAGCCCTGCAGATACAGCACCTGATCGAAGCTGGCGCTGATCCAACCCTGGGTGATGCCATCTTTCGTGGCGGGCGAAAGATCGATACCGCCAACGATGATGTCGCCGGGTTTCTTGCCTGCCGCCTGGAGAACTTTTGGCAGGACTGCAGTGATGTTGCCGTGCTGGGTTCCGATGGCCTTAAGGGTGGGGTGCGCCGCGATGTAGGCGGTCAAAATCGGTATGGCCAATGATGCATCTTTGTCCACTGCATCGGAGGCGTCGAGTTTATCAACTACGACTCCCGCGGCGGTAAGTGCATCCACAATACCCTGAGAGCTTACGCTTCTTCCAGCGTTGTGCCAGATGTCATAAACTACAGCTGTGTCGCCTTTCTTCAGTCCAGCCGCGATCATGGCCTGGCCGGTCAGGAATCCACCGGCATGGAGATCAGCTCCGGCATACCCAAATCCCTTGGTCTGGTATTTTGCGGCGATGTTCGGAAGAGGGTTATTGCCGCTGGTGATGATGATGCCCTGGCTTTCAGCGTCATCGACGAGGGGCCCGAAGGCATCTTCTCCCGGATGACCCATGATGACGATGCCATCGGGTTTGGCAGCCACGGCCTCTTTGAATTGATCGATCATCTTCTGGGGGTCCCAGCCTGAGTACTGCTCGACCAACTTAACCCCAAAGGCCTTGGCCGCGGCTTCCGCACCGTTGGTACGAGCCAGTGTGGAGGCATCCCCAGCGGTGCCGCCCATCTGCATGTAGATGACGAGCTGAGTGCCGGCAGCGGGTGCTACTGCGGCGGGGGCGGCAGTGTCAGCCGGAGCGGCGGGCGCCGCGGGAGCCTGGGTGTTCGCAGGTGCGGCAGCCGGAGCGGCAGTCGCGGGAGCGCCGCAGGCCGAGAGCAGCATTGTGACTGCCATCAAGACGGTGACGATATTAAAAATTCGTTTCATTTTCTTCTCCTATATTTTATGGTTCGGATTTTTATTCATCGTAAGAACAGAAGCGGTATCAATATTTATTTTTGATAACGAGCCTCCTTTTATTTTGAGGATAGAAAACGAGATCGAATGGCGTACTTTACTTTCCACGCCACGTTGACCATGCCGGAAACTTCAACGTTCGCGTTCAGGTAAGCGAGCCGGCTTGACCCAACCCCGGACCCGGTGTATGAATGCGGCACCCTTCCCCTCGCTGATAACTACATTAAGCACCACCGAGGCGCCCATAACCAGACCTTCGATCAACTGGACCCAATAGCCGCTGATAGTGGTTGCAACGATCCCGGCTTCCAGCGAGCCGATGATATACGCGCCGAAAAAAGTACCGGCAATGGAACCCAAGCCACCAGCGATGGATGTGCCGCCGATAAAGACCGTAGCCATGGCCGGGAGCAGAAAACCTGCACCCTGGGTCGGAAAGAAGACGTTGATCTCGAGTGTCAGCAACAGCCCTGCAAAGGCTGCGATGATGCCATGGACGGTGAAAAGTTTGATGCGGGTCGTCTCCACATTAATCCCCATTACGCGCGCGACCTCGGCGTTGTCGCCGATGAACATGATCTCTTCTCCGAACTTGTGGCGGTTGAGGATGAACCACAGGAAGACGGCCAAGGCCAGCGCCCAAATCGCCTGGCAGGGTACAATCCCCCCGATGCGACCAACAAAGATGGTATGAACGATATTAGGAATGACCTCTTTGATGTTCAATTGATTGCCGCCCGCCAACACAACTGTGACCCCATACCAGAAAAACTGCGCTGCAAGCGTGGCCATGATCGAAGGCACACCCAGCTTGGCAACCATCAGGCCGTTGATATAACCGACCAAAGCACCTGCGGCCAGGGCCAGGATAAAGCCGGCCAAGGCGGCCCAGGGTGAATTGAAGTTTTTGAATACCCAGGCAAAGACAAACCCGGAAAGCGCCACGACCGCGGGGAAGCTCAGATCGATCTCACCGGCCGTGATGACGAGCGTAAGTCCCAGGGCACAAACGAGAACCGGTGGAATAGTCTGCAGGAACGACATATAGATCCGGTATCCGGTGAATACGTTCGTAGCGGTGATAAGCAACACGCCGTATAAAACCACCAATACCCCGAATACAGGTAACCCTTCAATCCTGGCAAGGAAAGCAAGAGGGGATCTTTTTTGTTTCATGACTCTTCCTTGTCCTTCAGCCCATGAGAGTATTCGAGCAGGAATTTATCCAATTCTTTCAAGGTTATATCCTTCTTGAGAATGCTTGCCACAATCACCCCGCGGTCCATGATTACGAAACGGTCCGAGATTTCGTATACGTCCTGGATGTCGTGGGAGATATAGATGCACGCCTTGCCACCCTCTTTGATCTTGTGCACAAAGTTGACCACCTTCCGCACCTCTTTCAAGGAGAGGGCGGCTGTCGGCTCATCCAATATGATGAGGTCGGCTTCGAAATGCATGGCCCTGCCGATCGCCACTCCCTGGCGCTCACCACCTGAAAGCAGCTTCACGTTCGAATCCACGGTAATCCCCTTGCCGCGGAATCCGATGGTATTGACCATGATCTCGTTGGCGATTTCCTTTTCCTTTTTCACGTTGATAAAACCGAACGGGAGGGTGATCTCGCGCCCGATGAAGAAATTCCGCCACAGGACCTGCTTCTCACCCAGTGATCGATCCTGGTAAACGGTCTCGACCCCATGTGCATGTGCCCGCTTAACGTTATAGGTGTGAAGGTTCACCTTCTCGCCGGCTACATAAAGTTCACCGCTCGTCGGCGGAAACACGCCGGTCAGTATTTTCACCATGGTCGATTTGCCGGCGCCGTTATCCCCGATGAGACCCACGATCTCGTTGCGGCCTACATCGAGATTGATGTTTTTCAGGGCGCAAACCAGGCCAAAATACTTTTCGATATTGACCATCCGTAACGCGTACTGCCCGGCCGGGGCATCTGCCATGTAAGGCTGCTTTTTGGTGGAAGGCCCGGCAGACCCTTTGGAAGAATCTTTCAATTTCTTATTCATTCGGCCTGCTCGAAAATGAATTGCAACCAACGACGAAAATTAAAGAGTTCGCATGCATTTCTTTTTCCTCGATGAAAGGAATATTTCAATGCTTATGAGACATTGAGAGGCTTGCAGTCGGCAGCATTCCTCCGCTTCTTTCCGGTGAGGAAATACCAACCTTCGGCAAACCTGCAAAGATAGTGTAGCAAAACCCTGAAACCACGACTTCTTGTCCCCCTTGTTTCTTTTAGGGGATTCCCCCCTCCCGGTTGCGTCCTAATTAATGTTGTTTTTTACGTTCACTCTGGGATGTGGAATTTCAACCAGCAGTTCAGACCCGTTTTCAGGCTGGCTGATGACCCGGATACGACCCCCGAGCAGCGCCACTCGCTCGCTTATTCCAAGCAATCCATAATGCCCGCTTTCCGGAAGATTGTTGATGTCGAGTTCTTCGGAAATCCCCAACCCATCGTCAGCAATGGATATCATCAACATACGCGGGGAGGTATGCTCGAGTTTAATGTGGACGCTGGAGGCTTTGGCGTGCCGCCAGACGTTATTCAGGCCTTCCTGAACGATACGGAAAATGGAAAGCTCGGTTGCTTCGGGCAGGCGTCCAAGCTGCTGGTCAATATCGAGCCGGACCTCGATGCGTGTGTGCTCCGACCAGTCGCGCGTAAAAGATTGCAAGGCAGCACCCAGCCCCAGGCTGTCAATGGTAGGCGGGCGCAGATCGCCGCAAATACGCCGCAAGTCGTTCACGAGTTCCCGGATGCCAGTGCGCACATCAACCAGCTCCCCGACCAGTGTGGGGGGCACCTTATGTTCCGACTCGATACCCTCCAATTGATAATTGATACTGAGCAGATCTTGGATCACCTGATCATGTAATTCGCGGGCGAGATGTTTGCGTTCCTGTTCGCGCTCGGAAAGCAGGCGCCGGTGTGCTTCCTGGAGGGCCTGGTTTGCCCAGTCCAGCGCCTGGACATGTTCGGTCAATTGTTCAACGAGCTGGCGGTTTAATGCGTCCTGGGAAGCCAGGTCCTTTTCCAGTAACATTTGGTGATAATGGAGTTTCTCGGCCTGCTCACGGAGGCGATCATAACTATCGAAATCCAGGATCGTTGCGCTTGTCTTTCCCTGATCGCCCATACCCGTGCCAATCATATTGGCTACGATCGTCTCCCGGTTGGTTTCATCTGTGGGCACGTCCGCAACCTTACTGCCCTGATGTAACGTGATAATACGGTCGGTGACCGCGAATAAATGGTCCAGGTTATTGCTGCTAAAGAGGACGGCCACCCCCTGTTTGCTCCATTCCTGGATAAGTTTGAGCAGTCTTTGCTGGTATGGATAGGTAAGAGAAACCGTGGGTTCGTCGATAATAACCAGCTTGACCGGATAGGTGAGGACTCTGGCAATTGCGATCATCTGACGTGTTTCGCTGGAGAGATTCGAAACCTTCTCGTGAAGCGAAGGGACAGACACATCCAGATCGGTCAGGATGCGTTCCGCTTCCTGTTGCATGCGACGCCGATTGGGGAATCGCAGCCAGCCAAAACTTGACGGCCAGCCAATCTCGTTTCCCAAAAAGATATTGCTGACGATATCCATCTGGTCGGCAAGATCGGGCCTTTGATGAATAACTCCAATCCCGATCGCCTTCGCGTTATAAGGCCAGATGAGGCGACGGTTGGCGAAATAGATGGCGCCTTCATTCGCCTCGTAAAGGCCCGCCAGGAGCATGACCAATACCGATTTCCCTGAACCGATATTGCCCGTCAGCCCAACCACCTCACCCGACTGTAAATCAAAACTTACCTGCTGGACAGCGGGCAGTATATCGAAACGCTTGGAGAGGCTGATCACACGCAGAAGCGGTTCCATAAATCCTTCAAGGAGGCGGCAGCGGTTTGCTAAAATCGTTCGTATCCCAGGCCTGTATCATGGCATCCACATTGTTTTTTGTAATGATGTTATAGCCAAGGTCGGTGAATGAATCAAATTTTTTCCCGTTGACGACATGATCATAAGCGATCTGAATGGTATCGTACCCCCAAAACCAATTCTTTTGATCGATCAGTGCAGAGAGATATCCTTCGCGCAGCAAGGTCAGTTCAACCGGCAGGGCATCGAAGGTGATGGTTTTCATCCCGTGGTGCAGTGCCGCATCCTCCCATAAGGGCATGGAACCTCTTTCTGCAAAGAGCGGCCACATCCCGGCGAAATACCAACCGGTGAGATCCGGATGAGCCTGCATCGTTTCTTCAACTGCCTGGACTCCCAGGTTTATATCGTCGTTGGTGACGACGGTTGCAACGATCTTAATATCGGGATAGGCAGCCAATCCCTCTTTAAATCCCTGGATGCGCACCTCGAGATTGGATGCACCGGGGACACCGGTCAGGATGGCAACCTTTCCTTTCGTCCCCATGGCGTTAACCAGCAATTGTGCGCCGGCTTTACCAGCCATGATGTTATCGAGCCCGAGATATGTAAATCTATTGCTCTGGGGGGAATCGGCATCCCAGGTCATAACCGGTATTCCCGCGGCAACAGCCCGGTTGATAGGGTCGATGCATGCGGTGGGGTCGTCGCATGAGATCGCGATTGCGTCCACTTTCCGGGCAATAACATCATCTACGACGCGCGCCTGCTCGGCTGCATCGGAAGCAACCGGGGCAACATACATCACTTCGACATCCACCGGCCCTTTTGCTGTAAGTTCGGCAGCCTTTTGAATCGCGCCTGCCCTCCCGACCTCGAATACCGGATTGTTCAATGCTTTTGGGATCCATGCAATTGTGATTTTCCGATGTGGGGAAATTGGCGTCAGAGACTGGATGGTCGGTTGTCCTGGAGCACTCTGGCAGGCGGCCAATACCAACAATAAAATGAAGAGCAACAGGAAGTTTAGGTGGAAAATTTTCAAAGGCTTACCCTCCTTTGTCTCCAGAAATCCAAGAGTAATCCGAGAAGGATCATGGAGCCGATCGTTGCGGTTTGCCAGTACGCTGGGAAACCAAGTAGCACCAACCCGTTGCGTAGAATTTGCATGAAGGCTGCTCCGAATATTACGCCCAGAACGCTACCCTCTCCACCAAATAAGCTGGTTCCACCGATAATCGTGGCTGCAATAATATCCAACTCGTACCCCGCGGCAGCCGTAGGTGCTGCGACTCCCAGGCGGGCGGTCATAAGAATGCCGCCGATGGCCGTCAAGCATCCGCATAGAGTGTAGACCACAATTTTTACTTTTGCCTGTCCGATACCGGTTACGGTCAAAACCTGTTCGCTGCCGCCTAATGCCGAGATATATCGACCCAGCGCAGTCGTGTTCATCATGAGGCCCAGGATAACCGCTGTCAATAACATGACAATCATTGGGATGGGAAAGGCAGCCGCCCCAATACCCAAATTATCCTGGCCAAAATAGGTGAATGAAGCCGGCAGGTCAAGAACCGGCCAACCCCCAGCCAAACCATAGATAATTCCGCGAATGATGCTCATCGTCCCGAGCGTGACGATGAAAGGAGGAAATCTTATCCGCCCTACGAGGGACCCGTTGATCCAGCCCACCAAGCAGCCCGAGGCAATGCCTGCAAGTACGGCGAGAGAAACCGGAAGGCCAAACTGTAATCCCAAGGCACTGACCAGCCCAGCCAGCGCCATAACAGCCCCCACGGAAAGGTCGATGCCCCCGATGATAATGACCATGCTTTCGCCAAACGCAGGGATCGCGATGTAGGCGAAATTGCGGGCAACGTTCTGCAAGTTGTTTGCGGAGAGAAAAGTGCTTGTCGCAAGACTTAAATAGGTAATGACAACCAGTAAAAGGACAAATACAAAAAATTCCTGCCGATTAACCCAGTTAATACTGCTGCGTTTGAGCGAGGCCAACATTGGGTACCTCTTCGGTTTTTTGATTTGTTAGAAGCACACCATTCCTCCACTACAATATATGCATCCGAATCATTATAGCATGGTATAAAATCGGCTATTTTTGACCCCCTCCCTATTTGTTTAGGGGATTTCCCCTCGCGGCGGGTCACCTGTTATTTGACGAAGAGTCACTGGTGGTATAAATAATAATGATGAACAAATATCGGATCCTTTTAGCGGACGACCACGCCATCGTCAGGGCGGGGATACGAAAAACACTCGAGGAGATTCCGGATATCGAGGTCATTGCAGAAGCAGGTGATGGCCCCCAGGTGCTGCTGGGCCTCGAACAGCACCGTGTTGACTGCTTGATGATCGACGTAACGATGCCCGAATTCGAACCGATCTCCGCGATTCAACAGATCCGCGAACGCTACCCGGAAATGAAGATCCTGGTCGTCAGTGCCTATGATGATGATATCTATGTTCAGGGATTGTTGAGCGCCGGAGTGAACGGTTATCACTTGAAAGACCAGCCCCTTAACGACCTGCGACTTGCCCTGCAGCGCATCAGGGCCGGTGAATTGTGGCTTTCCCCACCGTTGATAAATAAACTGCTGGGCATGTCCCAGCGTGCCGTTGAACTGCCTTCCCTTACCAATCGCCAGCGTGATCTATTGCAGCTGCTCCAGGAGGGTAAGGATAACCAGGCTATCGCGCAAGAGATGGATTTGAGCGTAAAAACAGTGGAGAACCACTTGACGCGTCTGTATCGTCTTTTAAATGTGCAAAGCCGGCTGGAGGCTGCCAACTACATTGTGCGTTATCCGCAGATCCTGGGCGTGAAGGGTCAACAAACCACGGTGCTACCAGCCTCGCCAGGTTCCGATTCGAAAAATATTTCTGTGCTGGTGGTGGACGATAACAGCCGGTATCGAGATCACTTGCAGCGCGTCATCAGCAAGATCGCACCCCAGGCGACCATCTATGGGGCAGAGAATATCCATAATGCAGTCCATCTGGCAGAACGCGTCCAGCCCCGATTAATCCTGATCGATGTCGTCCTGAAGGATGAAGATGGGATCAGTTGTGCGCGACGGATCAAGACCGTCTCCCCTCATTCGCGAGTTGTGCTGATCAGCGCGTATCCGGACCGTGAGTTCCATCGTTTGGGACTCGAGGCGGGGGCCATTGCTTTCCTGGATAAAAAGGACCTTGACCTGGCCGCCCTGCGCCAGGTTGTCGATGACATGCATTAACATGCCATACGGCTAGTGCCAATCCTCCGTCGAGGAAGTAATGATTGCAAGGTGGGTGAACCTCTGTAAAAACGGCACATCTGCTCTTTTCAGACAGGTAATAAAACACTCTGACCAGATTCTATTCCTGCAAGCTGCCGACTGTTTAAAGATAAGCGCTCCTTTAATCAGCCTGCTCGAAGAGTCAATGCTTTTAAAAACCATCCCGCAGGTTTCTTCAATACTCTGCAAGAAAGCCCCGTGGGATTTTCTTGAATCGGCATTGTGGCAGTCACTTTACGATCAAATCTTCAGAAAGTTCCAGTAATACAATTCCCAGATGATTGCCCATGAGGCAACGGTCAATAATGTGTAGTGCAATCGCCCAGTGAGGTTCCAGAAGTGCTTGATCCAGGCCAGTAGCGTAAAAACCAACAGTGCACCTCCCAGTACAACCATGATGGGTGGGAGGGAGAGCACCAGAGGCAGGGGCGTGGGAGCCTCGAGCATAAACAGTGGGATTCCGGATACCGGATCGGCATTCGACATCAAGAGGACGAGCCCGGCGAAAAAAGCAAGAAGCAGTAAGATGAAGGCAACTCCATTGGCGCGCGCCACGCGAGAGAGCAACGCTTGGGACCCGAACCGGCCCTTGATCAGCGCCTTGACAGAAGAAATCATCCAGCTAATCAATGTGATGAGTAGCACCAGCAAGCTGACGCCCAACACCGACAGGTGGAATGCCTGTGTTTGATACCAGAGGGCTTTAATCAAGGCAGACGGAGCATCTGCGATCAAATATACCTGTCCATTTTTACCTGCTGTGAGGGCCGCTTGAATTCCCGGGTTATCGATGTTCTGCAGGATGCCGGGTTTAACTTCAACGTATTTCTTTATCCCGCCCTGCGAAGCGACTATCACATATCCTTTCGCATCCGTGCTGACTTCGCCGGGCGAAAAGAGGTTCACAATTTTCTCGATTCCGGTGAAATCGCTGCGCGAATTGTAGTATTCGCCCGTGTATAGCGCGGCGCGGGATGCCATACCGGCGGGCGGTGTGGGTTTCGGACCAGGTTGGAGAGGGAAGTAATGATTCATAAAAGCCTGAAAAACAGTTTCCTCCAGCTGATCGCCGTTCATTCCGTTGTTGGAGATGAAGAACCCCAGGTTCTGATCCGGAAGAAGATGCAGACCGGAGTGGAAAAACATGGTGTCGCCATTGTGCCAGAGGACCAACCGTCCATTGACATGCCAGCGGATAAATCCGTACGCCATGCCATCCTTGAAGCGCGGGTCATACGATTCCAGCAGGCTGTGCATTTGTCGGGCGGTG
Organism: uncultured Anaerolineaceae bacterium; assembly: GCA_964585035.1. Lineage (GTDB taxonomy): Bacteria > Chloroflexota > Anaerolineae > Anaerolineales > Villigracilaceae > Fen-1038. Next base: position 3,252 of record CAZPCR010000026.1, on the reverse strand, counting down.
GCGTCCGAAAGGATGCGGGCATCGCCATAGATTCCATTTTGCAGGTGGGCGATCATGAACTTCGCCATGTCGTCGGCTGTAACGCTGGCCGACCCCGTTGGATACCCCGGAATCAATTCAAACCCGCCTTGTTTGTACTCACCGTCCACAAAGTTGTAGCCCCCCGCCATATCATGAGCAAGGTCAACAGGCAGAGGCTGGCAGAACGTACTGTGGTTCATACCAAGCGGTCCGAATATATTCTTCCCGACATAATCGGCGAACGACGTGCCCGATATGCGTTCTACAATGTAACCGGCTAGCGCCGCGCCATAGTTGGAGTACGCGGCCACTTTGCCAGGTGGAAAGACACGGGCCGGGATGTGTTTTCTCAGGTAATCGCCGAGCGAGGTCAATTGCCCCTGTTTGTAGACAAACAGGCCAATGTTGGATTCTTCAAACCCGGGTGTATGCGTAAGCAGGTTTTTCATCGTGATCGGTTCGGGATAGGTGGCCGGGATTTGAAAATCGAGATAGTTGTTGACATCGGCATTGAGGTCGAGTTTGCCCTGCTCCACCAATTGCATCACCGCCGTCCAGACGAATAATTTGGAGATCGAGCCGATGCGGAAGAGGGTCATCGCCGGGTCCACCGGGGTTTGGTCCGCCACATTGGATAAGCCGTACCCTTTAGTGAAGAACACCCGCCCATCCTTGACGACGCTGACAACCACACCTGGAATATAGTTCGTTTTCATTTGGTCGGAGATGACTCCATCGAGGAAGGTTCCCATTTCTGCCGGGGTGGTAATGCCGTCCGAAGCAGGCGCGGCCTGAGCGGGTACTGCGCTTGAAAATATAGCGGTGGATAGTAATATCAATAACAGCAGGATATTTAATAAACGATGCTTCATTTTTGTATATTAGAGAACTTGCGGAATATTTTGTGCTAGCTAACCAGCATCGACTTTGCGTATCGGCCGTGCAAACGGCCGATGACGCGTACCAGGTGTAAGGTCAATGTCAACAAAATGAAACCGCCAATCGCCATCAGGATCAATTCCCAATAAGGCAATAAAATCCGTTCCACGCCCCGGGTAATCACTGGAATATCCCAGAATATCTGAACGAATGGCGCGGCCATAACGCTCAAAGCAACAGCGATCAAGGTAACATTCAACGTAAAATATAGGATGCCCAACGGCATCTGCAATACCATGTACAGCATGGAAAGCCATGTATGTTTATCTGTCACCAGTGCCTTCAAACGCTCCAACCATTTCATGCCGGGCTGGGCAAACGAGGGACGGCGCGGCATACGCACGCCCAGCAGGGCCTCCACGAGGCGGCCTTCAAGCAATGCCAGCCCCTGCACCGAAAACAGGAAGAGGATTGCGAAGGGCACGCCAATGATCAGGACCAGGAGCGAAAGAGAAAGAGATGCCCCGGTCACCACCCACGTGAAATAGATAATGCCAGTGACGAACGTAATGAACATGAACAACAGCGAACCCCAGGTGCGAGGATCGATGTAAACGCCAAAGACGCGACCCCAAAAGGAATCCGGCTTATCGGCCTGGTTCAAGGAGGGTGAAGTGCGCCGCTCGATCTCCCGATAAGCCGATGCTGTTTCTTCGGGCGTGCCGTACTCGTCGATGATCGATTTCAATGCATCGGATTCGCTCATGGCAGGGGTTTTCTCCCGCGCGGCTTCCAGCGCCAGGGTCAAATGCTCGCGGGCGTCGGCTAGCGCATCCTGTATGAGGGCGGCATCGCTTCCCTGCATTTCTTTTTTCAAAGCCTCGAGATATTCTTCAATCGTATTGAACATATCATCACCCTTTCAAGTTCGCGTCCACGAACTTCTTGGTCTGCTTCCAAATTTCCAGCCATTCGCCTAAAGCTGTGCGCCCGTTTTCGGTGATCTTGTAATATCTGCGCGGTGGACCCGAAACGGAAGGTTCGACCGTGCTCTCCAATAGATTATTTTCCTCCAGGGAGCGAAGCACCGGATACAACGTTCCCTGTTTCATCATCGGAATAGCGGGCCCGCTCTCTTCGAGCATCTTTGCAATCTGGTAACCGTACATTGGTTCCTGACTTCGATCTAATACGCTCAATAAGACGAGCGACGAAGTTCCCGCATTGAGCTCCTTCTGGAATTTTTTGGTGTGTGTAGCTGGTTCGGACATCCCTGCTCCTTCCGATAGTGTCAGGTGTATACTATTAATAATCTTATATTAGTATAAAGTTGATAATATGTCAAGGGAATTCCCACCATCTTACTTCCGCAAGAAATGATCGGGTTTTGCGCATTGGGGTTTGTTGCGGGCAGGCAGCGAGCCAGGCTTCTGCCCTTGCAAGGCGCTTCGCGAATGGCGAGGTTATTTTAAAGTTTTTAGATGGGCAGCCATCAACAATCTAATGAGGGTAGATATAGCAGAAGTGGTGATATCATCTCCCGCTTCGAAGTGTCTGCTTTGCAAGTGTATGACTAATGCCAGAACTGTCATGGTGAAGATAGCGATGTAGGTGTCTGCTTCTTCCCAGAAAGGTGTTCCAGACCTTGTTGTCGGAAAAGTTCAGTTTGCAGGCATAGGATGTCCAGCGGGAGTTACGACCGCAAATGGAATCGCGCGAACGTCCACACCGTCGATAATTCATAACAGGCCATCATGCCCAAAGTTTTTCCATGCATACTTTCGTTGGGGTCTAAAAAATTCCGTAACCTTACTCCCCTTTTATTGTTGCAACTGCATTTATTTATCTGCTACCGCTTATTCAATAACTTTCTGAACTTAATATTTTTCTAATGCCGGATGGTTACGTTAATTTTATAACGGCCGGCCTTGAAATATTCCGCCGCGAAGCGTGCAACCTCTTCGGGGTCGTAGGGTGCGCAACTGAATACGTCGAGGTAGATGGCGCGGCTGGCGTCTGCAAAATGAGCGGAGATTAGCGACGTTTCGATCAGTTGGGTCATACTGAAGCCCTGTACGCGAAGTTCGTCACCAAAAAACACCACCTGCGTTTCGCCATAACGACGCATCTCGATGCGTTCGCAAAGAACTTTAACATATTCCCGGATCGCATCGGCGTTCTGCATCAGTGCCAGATCACATTCGTAGAGATCTATGCACGATGACATTCCCCAATCGTTCGGCGTCATTTCGTTGGTCATTTGGTGTCCTTGTAGGTGAGAAATAGTTTTTGTGTCGGCCACTCGAAATCGTTATCGATTTCTCGTGCACCACTTGTTATCTTTCCTGAAAA
>CAZPCR010000025.1:0-15454 GCA_964585035.1 uncultured Anaerolineaceae bacterium | reverse complement strand
CTGTGTTATCTGGCTGCCAATAAGCAGGCCCTCCATTTGCTCGGTTATCATGAAAATGAGATCATAGGGAGGCCGGTCAGCGATGTGATCTCCATGGACGAAATGCCTGATCAAAAGGTGATACCGGGCGACGAGGCGAATATTTATGAAAGGATCCTCAAGAGGAAGGATGGCATACTGATCCCCGTCGAGATCGGCACCTCTTTGGTCTCCGATGAAAATGGCAACCCTGCTTACATCCAAAGCATCGTCCGCGATATTTCAGAGAGAAAGGAGACGGAAAAACTCCTGGCAAGGAACAGCCGTATCCTGGCCGTGATCAGTGAGGCCACAGCCAGGCTGCTCCGTTCTCCAAATATCGAGTCGGGTATCTCCGAAATGCTGGAGTCGCTGGGCTATACGCTGCAGGTCTTCTGCTGCGTGATTTTCAAGATCGAAAACTTTTCAGGTTCTCCGGAAATAAAGATCCTTTATAACTGGCTGGAACCCGGTGAAACCGATTTTAATGTGACAAACGCCATTAAACCTTTTGTTAAAAGGATCCTATCGGCGCCCGATGCTGTCCTGTCCGAAATAAAGCAAGGCAGCACAAGCGGATCCCCCGAGAATTCGTTTCTGGCGGTCCCGATCCAGGGAACGCTCGGCTCACGCGGATTTTTGGGAATGTTCGATCGCGAAAATAACCTTTCGTGGCTGCTTACTGATTTTGACGTGGTGCATACCGCTACCAACCTTATCGGCGCGGCCCTACAGCGCATCCAGTACGAAGAAACGATACGGCTGGATGAATTCAGGAACCGCACCATTGTTGATGCGCTCCCCGATCTTTTAATACGAATTGATTCCGATGGTTTCATCCTCGATTACAGTTCCGGCCCGAACCATCCCTTATTTATTCATCGCGATATGCTCACCGGAAAGAAACTCATAGAAATATGGCCTGAAGAGATCGTGAAGGAGATCGTGGGGGATGAGAATAAAGATACCTTTTCCGCTCCGCATGGGTGGGAGGGATTTCAGCTGCCCTTCAGCAGCAGCGTTTTTGAATCCAGGCTGCACCCGATCAGCCGCCATGAAGCGCTGATCATCATCCGGGATATTACGGATATGGTGCGCCTCAATGAGATGAAGACGGACTTTATAAACCGGGCCTCTCACGAATTACGGACGCCACTGACCGCCGTCATTTTGATGGCCGATCTGATCCAGCAGGGTGGCTCAGAGGTCGAACTGAACGAATATTGGCAGGTTATGAGAAACGAACTGAACCGCCAGAAAAACCTGATCGACAGCCTCCTTATGGCGGGACGCCTCGAAAGTGGTACCTTGAAACTGGAAAGCGTGACATTGGATCTCATCCCGGTGCTGGAAGAATCCATGCAAGCCGTCAGGCCGATCGCGAACAAGAAGAAGGTCGCCCTTTCCCTGGATGCCTCACAAAGACCCGTGAAAATCCTGGGCGACAACGGCGCTTTGCAGCAGGTGTTCATTAACCTGATCAATAACGCCGTGAAGTTTTCACCGGAAGGCAGCAACGTCAGGGTGATCGTCGGCTTTTCAGACGGCGTGGATGTGTCTATCATCGATCAGGGCATGGGTATCGCCCCCGAAGCCATGCCCCACCTGTTCGAAAAATTCTATCGGGCAAGAAACGTTACGGTTGCCGAAATACCGGGGAGCGGCATTGGCTTATACATCGTCAAGTCGATTATCGAGGAATTGGGTGGAGAGATAAATATCAAAAGCGAATTGACCAAGGGCACCACGTTTATTGTTCATTTAAGATTATCGGTGTGAAAGGATGGGCCGATTCAAGCGCTAAAGAAAGCTGGCTTTTTCACTACACCTTACATTCTTTCACCGCTGTTCGATATTTTATGCGGTTAACACAGATAAACCTGCTCCGATCAAAACCCCATTCCCCATACACGTAACATAGAGGACTGCGGCCAGCAAGGGAGCGAACTGGTGCAGTGGAACCTCCTGAATAGACCACGAGCCTCGCCGGCATGGCAACGCTCGTTTGTTTTAATCCACCCTCAAAAATCCAACAATCATTTTTTCCTTGCCTGGTACCTCTTGTAGACTCTCTGCCAGGCTTCGGTTGGGTTCTCGGGCTTGCTCTTTTTTTGCGATTCCTTGCTGAGGAAGAAAGCCAGGTCCTCAAGTAAACCTGTGATTTTTTCCTCTTGTTTATAATAGACCGGAGGCCGGCCAGAGTTTATGGCTTCCACAAAGATATCCGGTACGTAAGGGATCGTCGCAATTGCCTGCATGCCCAAGGCAGCTTCGATTTTATCCCTGGGCAGACCGCCGCGTGGGAACGTGGCATTCAAGACCAGTTTTATCTTTTCTGTTGGATAACCGAGCTTCAGGTAGGTATCCTGCGCAGCTGTGACGGCGCGGATGGAAGCCATATCCGGAGATGCAACCATTATTAACAGGTCGGCGGCATCCAGCGCCCGCAGGGTCACATCGCTAAAATCATGAGGCAGGTCTGCAACTACATACTCATATTGACGCTTGAGCAGGTGAAGTGCCTCTCCAAGGGTATCGCCGCCGATCGATTCGGACTCACTGGGGAAAGTCGGCGCCGCTATGAAGGCCACGCCGCTTTCGTGCACATTAACTACCGACTGGATCATCTCCGTGTCTAATTCCCCAGATTTATAACGTGCCAGGTCTGCCCAGGTGCGGCGTAAAGTCATATTCAACATTAAGGCCACCTGACCCGCTGTCATCGTCAGGTCAAGCAGTATGGTGGATCGAGGCCACAACGACGCCAATCCAACCCCCAGGTTAACAGACAGGGTGGAGCAGCCTGTCCCGCCTCGCAGGCTATGCAGGGCGATCATGCGCCCCTCTTCGGCAGGGGGCGCCTTCGGTATCGAGACCTTGGCCGCTTCCACGCGCCTCAATAATGATGCGATGCGGGCCGCCAACTCGGGGCCGGCAAAAGGCTTGGTCAAATAGTCATCTGCCCCTGCCTCAAAAGCCTTGAGTTTATCCTGCAAACCGGCCTGGGTTGTCAGGATAATGATCGGCGTGGTGGCAAACTCGCTTTCCCGACGCAGAAGGCGGGTCACTTCGTAACCGTCGATGCCGGGCATCATTACATCCGTTATTACAACATCGGGCTTCCATGTACGAGCCATGGCCAGACCGCTGTTCCCATCCTCTGCGGAATCAACCTGGTATCCGAAAGGTTTGAGCGCCAGTACCACAAGCTCGACATTGATCGGTTCATCATCGATATATAAGATTCGTGTCATAGGTCACCTTCAACTTACAATGATTGAGTGTCAAGAAATTCCTCAAAGGAATGTGCCGCCTTTTCCAATTCCCGGACCAGGCGCGGTGCTTCGGTAAGATCTTCACGTTTGCCCAATTCTTCGAGCTTCTTCGCGATTTCCGCCAGAGGCTCGGCGTTGAAGTTAAGCGAAACGCCTTTCAAGTTATGTCCCAACCGGCCTAGTTTATTCGCATCGTTCTCAGCCAACGCCAGGTTTATTTCCTTCAAACGGTCCTGAAGGCCTGCGGCAAATTCCTTGCACATCTCCATCATAAATACGCGATCATTGCCAAAGCGATGAAGGGCTCCATCAAAATCAATGGGCAATGCATTACTGGAGACAAAAGATGCAGGCTCGGACGCTGCATTTTTGTGCATCTCATCTGCCGCTCCACCCTCCTCACCGAAGAGACCGCCTTCGGCTTGAGTGATACTATCCTGCATGGGTGATGAGATTGGAATGGAAGAATAATCCTGGGTTTCCTCAGCTGATCCAGCCTTGTCGGGAAGGAGTTCCGTCCCGGGGATCCAGCGATCAAGCGCATTGAAGAGCACCTTGGGTTCCAGGGGCTTCGAAATGTAATCATCCATACCTGCATCCAGGCACTTCTCGCGATCGCCGGCCATGGCATGAGCTGTCATGGCCAGGATGGGTATGTGGACATTCCTGGATGCCTCCCAGGTGCGGATGAGGCGGGTCGCTTCTAATCCGTCCATTTCCGGCATTTGAACATCCATCAGGACCGCATTGTATTGTTCGGTCTTAACCTTTTGAAGCGCCAGGGCTCCATTTGCTACAGCATCCACAGAATATCCGGCTTTTTGCAGCAATATCACGGCGAGTTTTTGGTTGATCTCATTGTCTTCGGCCAACAAAATGCGCAGCCCGAACCGTCTATGCTCGGTAAGTACATGGCGGGTAATAATCCCTGGCTGCTGCTGCTCGTCCTGGCCCAGGACCGAAATCAACGAATCATATAACATCTGTTGTTTGACCGGCTTTAGTAGATAAGCCGAACAGCCCAGGGCTTCCAGGCGGGCGGCATCGCCGCGTTGACCCATCGACGTCAGGATAATGATCTTCACGTCTTTGAGGAGAGGATCGCTCTTGATCGCGCGGGCTGTTTGCTCGCCGTCCATCCCTGGCATCTGCATATCAAGCAGCACGACCTGATACGGATCATGTGCGCGCTGAGCATTATGCAGCATCTCCAAAGCCTTGCCGCCGCTGCCGATCGTATCGATCCGAGGGCCAAATCCTTCAACCATCCGGGTCAGTACAGTTCGATTCGTCTGGTTATCGTCCACTCCCAGAATGCGTGCTTCCTTTAAGGTGACCTGACCAAGTTGCAGTAGAGCCGTTCCTCGCTTTTCTCCCGGCTGTGTTTTGAAATCGATGGTGAACCAGAACGTACTTCCGACCCCAGGCTTACTATCCACACCGATTGTCCCGCCCATCGCCTCGACCAGTTGTTTACAAATGGTCAGACCCAGGCCGCTACCACCGTACTTGCGGGTTGTGGATCCGTCCACCTGGTTAAATCGTCCAAATATGGCTGACTGCCGGTCAAGGGGAATTCCAATGCCAGTATCCTGCACCGAGAAACGGATGGTAGCATCGTGGCCCGTTTGCTTGATCGGTTCTGCACGCAATACGATCTCACCCTGGTGTGTGAATTTTATGGCATTCCCTACCAAATTCACGAAGATCTGGCGCAGCCGGCCCGGGTCGCCCTGCAGGTCCGAGGTCAGATCCGGGTGGATCAGACAGGCCAGTTCGAGGCCTTTATCCTGCGCCCGTTTGGCGAGGGTATAGCCAATATCCTCCACCATATTCCGTAAATTGAAATTGATGCTTTCCAGCTCCAGTTTGCCAGCTTCGATCTTTGAAAAATCGAGGATATCATTCAACAGCACCAGCAGTGTCTCTGCGCTCTGCAGAGAAGTGTCCAGGTAATCCCGCTGCTCGGGTGTCAAGGTGGTATCGAGAGCCAGTTCGAGCATGCCGATCACACCGTTCATCGGTGTCCGGATTTCATGGCTCATATTCGCCAAAAATTCGCTTTTGGCGCGGTTGGCTTCTTCGGCTTGCTTCCGGGCCTCATCCAGCTCGGTAATATCATGATAGATGGCCAGGGCGCCAACTTTATCTCCCGCCACAAAGACCGGCGCGCCGAACAGCTCCACAATTACCATGGATCCATCCTTCCGATGACGCTTGCCGAAACTATGCACCGGAGCGCTCATTGCCTGGACGGTGAAAGAAACGCTTTCCTGGAGACTCTCGGGGGTGTTAATAAGCGAGTCCAGGTTCTCCCCGATAATTTCCGCTGATGTATAACCGTACAGTTTTTCAAATGCCGGGTTGGATGAAAAGATTTTTCCCTGATCATCCAGAACGACGATCGCAACCGGGCTGTTCAAATTTACCGCTTCAAGGAATTGTTTTTGGCGTAGAAGTTCCAACTCCGCCCGTTTTCTCGCGGTGATGTCATGACCGACACCTATAAGTCCCGTTACTTTTCCATTTTCATCGCGCAGCGGCACTTTGGTTGTCGATCTCCAGATCGGGTTACCATCGGCATCCAGCCCGCGTTCTTCATGATTGATATCAGGCATTCCCGTGTCTAAAATATTCTTGTCACGCGCCCAATATTTTTCCGCCAGATCAGGACGATAGGTATCGAAGTCCGTCTTTCCGATCACATCTTCCATCTTATTTCCCCCGGATGCCCGCCAGTCTGCCAGGTTTGATAGCGTTTTCCGGCCTTGCATATCCTTTGCATAAATCAGGTCGGGGATATTATCGATCAAGGTTTGAAGTAAGATTTGTTCTGCGGCTAACTTTTCTTCCGCATGTTTTTGTAGAGTGATATCCTTTGATCTACCCCAGATACCTATTATATTTCCAGCTTCATCCCGGAAAGGCATCTTGGTCGACAATACCCACGTGGCCGGACGGTCCGGCCAGGTTTCCCGTTCCTCCCTGCTTATGGGGTGACCGGTTCGAAGGATCTCCTGTTCATCATCAAACGCTTCCCGGGCGTGTTCCTCGGCAAAGAAATCGAAGTCCGTCTTTCCTATCGCTTCGTCCGGGTCCTTCAAACCGAATTCTTTTGCGTGGGATTCAGAAATTTTAATAAAACGGGATTTTGTATCTTTGAAGTAAATATATTCGGGTACATTCTCCAGCAATGCCTGAAGGAATTGACTATCGGTTACCGGCCCTTTTTTAATCGTGCGATTCTTAAGGATCTTTTTTGTTACTGGCGACTTCTTTTTTGAAGGCGTATTCTTAGTAACATGCGAACCCGTTTTAGTGGTTTTCATGTCTTCTAAACTCCATCCAGAAATTTCTTGAATGTGCCCAATTTTCTGGTTTTCTACTGTTATTAAAGTACCAGGACCCAAATCTTACAAATACCAGTAATAAGATTATATTACTAAAGCTTACGGAGTCGGCAGTTCTTGCCTTACAATAAGGTAATAATATTTCGCAATTGACGACTAAGGATGGTAGATATTACGAAACAGCACCGACCCCGCGAGACATTGCGAGGCCGGTGCATCATTTTTGGTAGTTTGATCGATGGCTTCGACTTCAAACGGGCACCCCAAAAATCGTGATTCTTTCAATCCAACACCCGGCTCATGCATCCCAGTCATGATCCAGAGCTAAGGCCCTCATGATTGTGGTGGGACTTACCGCGAAAGAACCTAAATTCCATTGATTTAGAAAATGAAAATGGATCCAAATCAGAGGAGGCCCGAACAATTCGGGCCTCCTCTGTTTATTTACTTTGAATTACATTGACGCCCAACCGGTCCTGAACGGGTCTTTGGTAGACCGAGACTTCTTATTTATTGAGAAGAGCCAGTTCATTTATGCCATCATCCACGAAGTAAAGTCCTTGTCCACCGGGTACGACCGCCAGACCGAAAAGTGTACCGGCGCCGATAGGGGCATCGACCAACCTGGTGGATACATGCGCACCAGCAGGATTGATCTCGACCAGGTTACCGTCCTGGGCGTTGGCGACCAGGATGTCGCCGTTCGGGGCAATCGTCAAACCCAGGGGATTATTAAGGTCGCCGCCGCTCATAACGGTGGTCTCCGAACCGGCATCTGATGTGACGGTGAGTGCATTGGGAATGGATGCTATGCGGTTCTGTACAGTATCGGCCACATAAAGGGTCCCGTCGGATCCGAGTGCCACTCCGGTCGGTCCAACCACCATCGCGGCAGGATCGGTCTTTTCCGGTAAGTCGGACGCAATGACCAAGCGCGAGTCCTCATGCGGCATCTTCCCGGTCGGGATCGACAGGTTAATACGCAGGACGGTACCTTTGTTAACCACGTTCGGGCTGGCAGCGACCGTGCCGTTCAGTACGTTGGTAACAAATAGAGTTGCCGTGGTGCCGTTATCAACGGCTGTCATGTCCCAGGGTCCGTTGATTTCCAGTCCGGAAAGCGTTTCCATTGCCTGCCCTTTACTATTCAACACGATCAGACAGCCGGCTTTGGCTGTCGCTGAGGTACCATCCTTGGTCGGGAGGCTCCCAACAATCACCCAGCCTGAGTTAAGCACACTCAAAGCTGTACTTAGACCAACCCCACCGGGGCACACGCCAGGCAGGTTTCCGGAGCTGAGTTTGGCGAATTGCTTGACCGTCCCGTCCGGAGCAATTTGAACAATGGTGGTCCCGGTTCCCTGGAGGTTGCCGCTATTGTTGAAATTACTAACCAGGACATCACCCTGGACAAGGTTTCCAGTAGTCGCACCCACGACAACAATCCCATATGGGTTGACATCACCATTGGCAGGGACAGTGGAGGCAACGACGCCAAGTGTTTTGAACTGATCGAGATAGGAACTGCTGGCACCCGTGGCACTCGTTGATGGCGTTTGGGTCCCTCCTGCTTGCGCGGCCGATTTTATTGCATCACCGCTTGGCGAAACCACAAACCAATTGTTTGTGACGCCCTGACCCGTTACGTCGCCGGGCTGTTTGTCCTTGGCGAAATAATAAAGCGGCCAGCTGTTATATGTCACCTGCGTCGTGCCATCGGTGCGGGTGGTGGTGCCGAACTTGCTGGAATCCAAACCGGCGCCGCCGACAGCGTTTCCATTCGTAAGCAAGGCAGGCCAGTAAGTGGCACACTTGCCATAGCAAGTGGAAGTGTTGGGAGTATCATTTGTGAAAAGATATAAGGTCATTCCCTTATCGTCAACCAGTATCGAGCCGAAGGTTGCATTCATCCCGACATTTACCATGGCTGGTCCGGAAGGTGTCGCGACAGCCGGTGCTTGCGAGGCCGGGTCCGCTTGAGTTGCCGGTGCTGTTGTCGGGGGCGGAGCCTGAGTAGGTGTGGCTTGTGGGGCGCAAGCACTAACCATAATAGTTAGTGCAACGAACAAACTGACAATCAGATATTTGGATTTCATATTTCTCTCCTTTGGGTTAACGGTAAAAGCTGTCCCGACTTACGTCTGTGCCCGGGACAGCTGCCGACAATGCGACACAGTACATTTTTGGAGTTGCTCCACGCTTAATAAATCCTCCACCGGTAAAATCCGTAGACCTTGTACCTATCCCATAATCAAAACCACTTGAATGCATCCACCAAGTGGATATTCCATGTCTCCGCCGGTTGGGGGAGGAAGAATTGGAATACGGGAATTGTGAAATCTGGTGATCCGAAATCATATGATCTGGGATGGATGAAAACGGTCTCGTAGCTTTGGAAGTGGCATGGATATTAATGAGGAGTACGTGCTGGTGACTAACATTGGATTGTCGAAAGATTAGGCAGGGATTAGAAAATATATCTTGAAACCTTCAGTAGTCTGTTTATAACTGTGTAAGCTCTCCAAAAGAAAAGGACCTCAGAACAAACCCATGCAGCTGTATTGGAAGACGAAATTTTTCGGCGGTGCTATAATCTGAAAATCCTATAATTTAACTGGAGGAATCAGGATATGGATGCCATTGAGTTCACTCGTAACTATACGGATCTTTCCACGGATCGCGGTTTCCAATTCGAATTTCACTGTGACCGCTGCGGGAACGGTTACAAGACAGCCTTCCAGGCATGGACCATGGGAACGGTATCAGGAGCCCTGGATGCCGCATCCAGTTTGTTTGGGGGCGTATTCGGTGAAGCGGCCAACCTGAGCGAGCGCGCCCGTTCCGCCACCTGGCAGCAAGCACGCGATAAAGCGATGGTCGACGCCGTTACGCAGGTCAAGCCCAATTTTCTACAATGCCCCCATTGCCTCCGTTGGGTTTGTAAGAAAAGTTGCTGGAACCAGCAGCGCGGATTATGCAAGGATTGCGCGCCCGATCTCGCAGTCGAGATCTCGGCCCAACAATCGGCAAAGGCCATGGAGCAGATCCAAACCAGTGTCGGGGTGGATGCAGAGGATGAAAAACTCATCGGAAGCGTTGGCAAAACCAAAGTCGCAGCCTCCTGCCCGAATTGCCATGCTCCGCTTGCGTCGAATGCCAAATTCTGTCCATCCTGCGGTTTCAAACTGGCCGATGTCGCCACTCTTTGCAAGAAATGCGGCGTTAAGTTATCGCCGGGCGCAAAATTCTGTCCGGAATGTGGAACGAAACAATTAAGGCTCTAATCGAATAACCATCCTGACTTGGCTGACTGCATCTCCATAATAACCAAATAAACACCGGCCTCGCGAGACTTTGCGAGGCCGGTGTGTCATTAATGGGAAGCTGATTATTCCGGGATCGAGGTACCTATGGGCATGTAGTTACATCAACTGCTGGCCTTGTGGATGAGCCACCGGCGTTGAAAGAATTCACACCGAAATTAATATATAGTGCGCCGCCTGTACCCTGGTCATAACGCATGGTTATGTTGTATTGCGTGGAATTCGGTCCCAACGTCGCGATCAGTGAACCATCCTTATAGACCTGGTAACCTGTTTCGTTATCGGCCTTGTCCTGCCAGGTCAGTGTGATGGCTTCGATCCATAACGGTGTGACTCCCCTAAAACCACCATTGCATGTCCGGCTCTGACTCAGATTGCCTGGCGGAAAAGGAGGCAGGAGAACGGTAGCTGTGGGCGGCTCGGGTGTTTTGGTGGGTTTGGGTGTTTTCGTATCCTTTGGTGTAGGCATGGGTGGAGGCGGAACCTCTGGCAGTCCGCTGGTATTCCCGCTGACCACCGCATACATACCCCACAGCCAGCAAGTACCGCCGGATGGGTTGTTGATGATTCAGTAGTTGTCGGCGGTGTCCTTACCAACCAGGGTCTCGGTCTGTCCCGGATTCAACGAAAAGACCAGGTCAAACATGGTGGAAGGTCCGGTACGACAGTTCGTATTTGATGTCACACTGACCTCGGGGACGGACGGTGTGGCAGAAAGCGAGGCTGCCGGTGTGTCCACAGGCGTGCCGGTTGAGGCATTTAGCAACAAGGCCTGGGAAGTAATAGTTCCTGCCAGGTCGGGGGTAGCCTGCCCGCTCGGTGCGTTACAAGCCAGAATCGCCATCAGTAAAACGCTGAACGCTAAATATAAAGATTTGGCTCTCATGATCTCATCTCCTCACAAGTAATTATATGGGAGAGAACACCGGCAGCCAAGAAAAGTTGATAGCCCATAAGGGCTAGTACAACCGAGTTGATCAATGATTGTCCTCATGAGTGAGGAGAATATTGCCGGTATGATTGTTCCGAGCAGCCTACTTTAACATCCGCTCGTGATAATATTTCACAAAATTTTTAAGCAATTAATTAGGAGATGAGAGATGAAGCATGAGGCCATCAACCTTGAGGAGAAATTTACCAGGATTACCGAGTATTACCAACCAAAGATCATTGCACAGATGAATGACTATCATTTCAAGCTGGCGAAACTTAAAGGCGATTTTGTCTGGCACACCCATCCCGAGACGGATGAAGCGTTCATTATTATGGATGGTGAGCTCGAAATCGAGTTGCAAGATGGAAAGGTTACCTTAAGAAAAGGAGAATTGTTCGTTGTCCCCAAGGGAGTGGAGCATAAGCCGTTTGCCAGGGAAGAATGCTGTGTGATGTTATTGGAACCGGTTGGAACGTTAAATACAGGTGATGTCGGCGGGGAAAAAACCGTTGCCGATCCCGAATGGATCTAGACCAGGGCACTTTTTAAGCTTATACAAACCGATAGATAGTGATCGGGTCTTTAGATTAGCACATGGAGAACGATAAGGAAAAAAAACAAACTTCGGAAGTTGGCTGACTTCCGAAGTTTGTTATAACAGTAGATTTTAATCCTGCTCACTCGCAGGATGGCTTGTGAGAGGCTATCTGATATTGAATATTAATCCAAATTCAATTTCTCGCAGCGAATACCTAATGGCATTCGGCCACATTGACAGATGGGCGTGTGGAGGAACCTCCATCGTTGAAAGAATTCACGGCGAACACATCATAGGTGACGATGCCGGGGGGACCCTGCTTGTAACTAAGGGTTGTACTGAATTGTGTTGAATTCGGTCCTACCATGGCGAACTGCGAGCTGTTCTTATATACCTTGTATCCCGTTTCATTAATGGCATTGTCCTGCCAGGTCAATGTGATGTGCTCATTCCATTTTGGTGTGGTTCCTTTTTCAAGGGTGCACAGCGTCTTCGCGCTCAGATTTCCGGGAGGGGCTGGGGGAAGGACGGCGGCAGGAGGCAGGCTGGCGGCAGTGGTAGGTTTGGGTGTGTTTGTGGGCTTGGGCGTTTTTGTGAATTTCGGAGTCGGCTTGGCCGGCGACGGATATTCAGGCAGTCCACTGGTATTGCCGGTGACCACAGCGTTCATGCCCCATAGCCAGCATGTACCACCGGACGGGTTGTTGATGATCCAGTAGTTGTCCGCGGTATCCTTACCTACCAGGGTCTCGGTTTGTCCCGGGTTCACCGTAAAAACCAGGTCAAAGGCCGAAGACGGACCCGAACGACAGTTCGTGTCCGCGGACACACTGACTTCCGGGACCGAGGGTGTGGTGGAAAGCGAGCCCGAAGGTGTCCCCGTGACTCCACCGGGTGTTCCGGTTTGACCATTAATCAATTGGGCCTGGGCGGTGATGGTCGCGGCCAGGTCGGTTTGACCACCCGTCACACTGCAAGCCAGTGTGGCCATCAGCAAAAGTATAAATGCAACGTATAAAGATTTTGTTCTCAAGATCTCATCTCCTCTAAAGGTTTTGTAAGGAATTGAACACCGCCAACACGTAAAAGTTAGCAGCTTAAGAGTGTTATAGAGGAAATGAGTCTGTCCCTGGCATCCCGGCTATGATCGAGCAAAGCCTTTCTGCGCAGGAATTTTATCTACCCCCAAGGTTAATTAATTTCAATTCACGCATGACGTAGAGATGCCGTTCCAGCTCATTTGCAGGAAAAGCTCATCTTATTTCCATGGCCGCCTTGTGTTTATCTTATGTAGGATGTATGAACGAAATGTTTATCAAGCCGTTACTTTTTCTCATCATCCGGTTTCACATCGATAATCTCGCCTTCATCGCCGCTCGAGCTTTTATTTAATGGTGGCAGGTTGATCCATTGGTGCGCCCCGGCCCACGCCAGCAATATTCCTCCTGCCGCGGTCCCACTCACCTGAAATGGCACTCCTGCGATAACTCCCATGACCAGACCCTTGGCAATGGATGGACCCCATTCATCCTTGGCCATATAACGCTGCACGAAAGCGACGGTCACGGCGCAAATTGTCCCAACGGCAAGACCGGTAAACAATACGAGTAGTGGATCGGCGATTTCTATTACACCAAAGACATTATCCAGCACAAGCGTGCTTAGTGCCGATAGCGGATGAACGGGCGCTGGTGGTATCAGGCTGCGGTTCATGATCGAACGGGGCTTGCGAGGTTCTAATTGATTGGTCATTCTTATCTCCGATCGTTTTTCTTATCGCAACTTTTTAAAAGCCAGCACCCACATGATCGTGGGCCGTTAGCGCTTAAATATGATTTTGTGCTTCCTGAGCCGCTTTCTACTCGCCGGAATTCTTAGTATTTTCGGTTCTTTCTTCGAGTGTTTTCAGGATCTTGATCTGTTGCTCGTTGATCTTATGAACTTCAGCGGTCAGGGTGTGGATCGAAATGAGTGTATCATGGTCGCTTTCAGCCCGGGCGTCACTGGCGGCTGCCTGCACATTTTGGCCGACGATAATGATCGGCAGCAACACCAACTGCAGGAACGTCTGTGCGATCCAGCCGATGATAATGATCGAGTTATGGGATGCGATGGCAGATGGCAGCGAGATGAGCGCCAGCAATGCGAACACGTACGCGCACCACATCGATCCGACGGATTTCGTGATCCGCACGGCAACGCGCATGTTAAAACGACCTATCGCGCTTTCCCCATGGACTGCTTTATTTCCGTGCTGGGTTAATACCAACTTTGGTATATGAGATTTTGAGCGGTTGATTGCAGTTTGTTCTTCCATAGTCGCCTCTTTTGAATTGGATTAGATGTGATTATAAGGTATTTGGATGTGTAGCAAGACCACCATAAGAAGGCGACCACATCCCGGATAGGTTCGATCTTGATTTTTTTTGCGAGCGCTCCCGCAAACTGGCGGATGAAGGCCATGAATTATAAAAAAGAGCCCCGAGGACTACTCACCAAAAGATAGGTATATATCGAATTTTGTGTCGCGAAATACATACGATGTTGATTCCCCCACATTGGTATTAAAATCATGGACGGAGAAGACTCATGGATGAATATTTCGGTTCCTATGCAATCAGGTGGTCCGATCTCGACGCCAACGGTCATGTGAATTACGCATCCTATATCGATGCCACCGGCGATCTGCGCTATCGTTTCTTTACCGAGCATGGCTTTCCACCCGAGAAGTTCGCCGAGCTCGGCATCGGTCCAATTTACACCGACATCCATGCCAGCTTTCTGCGTGAAGTCCGCATGGGCGAAACGATCACCATTACCTATTCCCTATCGGGTCTTTCACCGCAAGGGCAGCGTTGGAAAGTCCATCACGATATCCTGAAATCAAACGGAAAAAAAGCCGTAAGTATCGACATCCAAGGGACCATACTTCATCTTGCCACGCGCAAAGCCGTTCTTCCAACGCTAGAATTATTGCAAACCTTCAACCTGGTGCCGCGCTCACCTGATTTTGAAATATTATCAGAGCGCTGGAACAAATGAACGGGAGGTCTGCTCAAGGATAAGGAATTGTCCATGCGTTATGCAAGAGCTTTGTTCATATTTGTCCTTTTCGCGTGCGTTTTGGAAAATGTCAGGCTGTGGTTCCTGTCACCGGATGTCATGGCAGCCCATTTCAACATACAAGGCAGCCCGGACCGGTTTGTATCCAAGATCGAATTTTTCGGCTTCGAGGCACAGACCCTATTGGTCGTGATCGCAGCCAGCATCTTGATACAGGTCCTTCCGATGATCCTGCCTGTGCAATGGATCAATATCCGCCATCGCGAATACTGGCTTTCCCCCGAAAGGCGCACAAACACTGTAGACCGCCTGAGCTCGTTCGGCGCAACCCTTTCAACGATCATCTTGCTCGTGATACAGGCGGGCTTCGAACTTGCCGTTTCCGCCAACCTGGAAAAACCAATCCTTTTTGGTGCACAGATCATGGTCGCGTTCATTGCCGGATTCATTATTCTGAGTTTTGTAATGCTCTTCTGGTTAGGCCGCTCTTTTCGACTTCCGTCTTAGCTTGTGGATTTGGACAATATTGTGATCCCTGTCGATAAACTCATCCGCACCCGGCGGAAAACGATCGCGCTGGTCATCGAGCGCGACGGGAGTCTCGTCGTCCACGCGCCCATGCGCGTCAACGAAGAGATGATCAATAAATTTATCGCGGAAAAAGAAAGATGGATCCGAAAAAAACAGGATCAGGCCCGTACTTTCTATCCGGCTTTTGTTCCGAAAGAATATGTAGATGGCGAAGGTTTCTTGTATCTTGGAGCCATTTATCCGCTCCAACTTGGAAAGGGAAAGAAACCGCAACTGGCCCTGAACGGCACATTCAGATTGGCGCAAGCCTCTCTTCCAAAAGCCCCCCTTGTGTTTGAACGCTGGTACCGGAAACAGGCCTTCGTGATAATTTCAGAGCGCGTCCGGTTTTATGCAGAAAAATACGGGATCCAATATAAGCA
>CAZPCR010000024.1:12102-15826 GCA_964585035.1 uncultured Anaerolineaceae bacterium | reverse complement strand
CTTTAATCCTTCACATCGATCTGGATGCCTTTTTTTGTGCGGTTGAAGAGACAAATAACCCAGAATTGCGCGGAAAGCCTTTTGCCGTAGGGGGCAAACCTGATGAACGAGGCGTGATCGCGTCCTGCTCATATGCGGCGCGTCAATTTGGCATTCGTTCGGCCATGCCAATGGCCCGCGCTTTGCGCCTTTACCCCAAATTGATCGTAGTTTCCTCCAGACATCGAGCATATGGTGATGTTTCCAAACGGGTGATGGCCAGACTTCATACTCTGACATCCCAGGTTGAACAGATATCCATTGATGAGGCTTTTCTTGACATTTCAGGTTTACCCGGATCCCCAGAAAATATCGCTCGCGGGATCCAGACTAATATTCGAGACGAAATGGGGTTGCCATCTTCGATCGGTATCGCTTCTAATAAGCTGATTGCAAAGATCGCTACTGAAGTCGGGAAAAAAGCCGGAAGCGGAAAAGGCCCACCCTTTGGCCTCACAATTGTACCAGCGGGTGAAGAGGCGGCTTTTGTAGCCCCACTACCGGCAGACATGCTATGGGGAGTAGGGCCAAAAACATCCGCCAGACTTACAGAGCTCGGTATACATACAATCGGAGACATCGCCAAATGGCCGGAGAGTGAAATGATCCGGTTATTTGGGGAGAACGGCCGTGAGCTTTCCCAGCATGCGCGAGGCCAAGATGATAGGCTAATTGTGACAGAACATGAAACAAAATCAATCAGCCAGGAGACCACTTTTACCCGCGACGTTCGTGATGACAACGTGCTAGAGAAAACGCTTCACGATCAATCGGTCCAGATTGCGCGGAGCCTTAGAGAATCAAAACTGATTGCTGCTACCATCAAACTAAAGATCCGTTGGCCTGATTTCACGACATTGACCCGGCAAACAACCTCGCCGCACCTAACGGATCAAGGCGATGAAATAGGTAAAATCGCATTAGACCTGATGAAAACCGTCCGCAGGTCCGGCCAAGCGGTGCGGCTGATCGGTGTTGGAGTGAGCGGACTTACGGTTCCTATTCGACAGTTAGCATTATGGGATACGGGGTCAGAAAAATCACGCCGGCTACAGAGAGCGATCGACGAGCTACGTGAAAAGTACGGCGAGAAGGTAATTTATAAGGGTGAAGATTTATAATTTTCCCGCTTGTAAAAACAGAGCTTTGGAGTTTTATTAACCGACGATCAATTGATTTGAATCATCTTAATGGAGAATGACATGATTTGTTATTATCATCCCGATAGATCTGCGGTTGGCATATGCAAATATTGCCAACGAGGCCTATGTATTGATTGTACGACGCTCGTAAAAGATTCATTGGCTTGCAAAGATCGTCATGAGGGCCACGTCAGAGGACTGAACTCGATGAATGAGCGCGGCATCCTACAAGCGAAGCGGATAGGCCCAGGATATACACGAAATGCCATATTTTATTTTCTGGTCGGGGCATTATTTGCAGGCTTCGGCCTGTTCCAATACCGATACCTTGGATGGCAGGCTATCTTCTTTTTTTTGATCGGCCTTTTCCTGCTCTATGCAGCGATTACTAATTTTCTGGAAAGCAGGAAATACAAATAAGCTTTGCGACTTTCCCGTATAGTCTGCGTATGTTATGTAGTAATTAAAAGGAGCAAAGATATGAACACGAGCTACAAACAACTCACACGCAGCAGAACGTATAAAATGATAGCGGGGGTGTGCAGTGGATTAGGTTATTATTCAAACATTGATCCCACCGTGATCCGGCTTGCAGCTGTACTCTTGTTTTTTCTGACAGGCCCAGGCATTGTAGCCGTCTACCTCATCATGGCCATCATTGTTCCTGAAGAGTCTGAAAGACAAACTTAATAATTCCTGGTTACATTACCTATCTTTTCTCCAAGCCAAACCCATAAAGTAATGGATTATTAAAAAAAGGCTGGTGAGGAACGATATACTCAGCGCATATCATTTTTGGAGTGTTTTCTACCAAATCTATAAGTTGACGTAAAGATGGATGGGTGTTACCCATCCATCTGATATTTCTTGCCTAAGGCCAGGGAAGGAACGATGCTGAACTTTATTTCGGTCAAATAAACTCCGGATGCAAAACCCGAGGTTTTATCCAGGTCAAAATGCACCGACCCTTCCTTCAAGATAAGATTCAGGCGGTGTATCGATAACACACCTCCTTTTATTTTATAACCTTATCATACAATATTTTCTTATCCTCTTAATTAAATTCAGATAACAATTTTGTTAATATATTGAATGGAAGTTACATTTAATTTCTTGTAAATAAGAAAAGGATTTCTCTTGGCAACGGGTAAAGAGGAAGCATGTTTACGCGATAGCCCTTTCCAGCATAAGCCTTCATTAAAGAAATAGCTCGAGTGAGAATTTTTCTATCCTCCTTCAACTTCAAGTTCATCAGGTCGTTGATGATTGAATTTAATTTTATATTTGAATGATATTGGCCGGTTAATGATTGTAGAAAAGAAAATTGGACTTGCCAGGCTTCCAACTCACCATATACTGAAAGCGCGGTGAATATTCCCTGCTGTAGGTGCCGCACCTCATGAACAATCAGGCTTAGTGGATAAGGTGCGTCTGGGGCACCAGTGGCGTACAGTGGGTGCAACTGGATATTTCCAGCCAAAGTCCACCGGGCGGCGGTTGGCTGGTCGTGAAAGCTAACTTTTACTCCCCGCACTTTTAAAAAATGTAATGCTGCCTGACCCTGCGGTTCGCATCGACCTAATTCAATTAATAACTGATCGAGCCACACAGAAAAGATATCCTTTTATGGAGTCGGATTTAAGGCCTCATCCCGGATTTTGAGCAGGGTCGTTATTAATCCCTGGGCGCTAGAATCATTTATCGTGGCATCATCGACATGAATTTGGATGATTTTATCCCCTGAATGGATCTCGAGATCGTAGATGAAGCAATCTGCACACGCTGACTGCGGTACACGTTTGGTAGAAACAATGGCATTATTAACAAGCCCTTCCAATTCGACTGTTGTTTGTGATGGCAGGATTTTTGATGCGTTTCGCTGAGACCGTTGATCTTCCGCTTTGAGCTGTCCATCGCTGGAAACTTCTACCGTAAGAAGTACACCTGCAATCCCGCCGGATTGGGTAAGTTTGACGTTCCAGTAGCCTGAGGCGGATGCCAAAGGCTGCGGAATTGGTTCTAACGGTTTTGCCGTGCCGCAAGAAGAGAGGAAAATAAAGGCAATCAAAAGGCTTAAAGATGATTTATTCATAGATTTGCACGCTCCTCTTTTACATAGTATACACATATGACGAATTTTAGGAAAATCTGTTCCCATTAATCTTGATAGACCCTGATAGGCGCTGCTGGTAGAATTCACATATGCGAAAAGTTGCTATTCTCGGGATCGGACAAACCGCAATCGGCGAGCATTGGGATAAATCATTACGGGAGATTGGCGGTGAGGCCGCTTTTGCCGCCATGCGAGATGCCGGCATGGACAAAGTCGATGCATTGTTTGCTGGCAATATGCTCTCCCCATTGATCGATTCGCAAAATCAACTGGGAACCTTTCTTGCTGATTGGATCGGCCTCTGGCAGCAAGAGGCAGTTAAAGTGGAGGCTGCCTGCGCCTCGGGTGCGGCGGCCTTCCGGGCGGGGATCATGGCTGTCTCGGCAGGAGAGATCGACTCCGCCCTGGTGGTTGGGGTTGAAAAAATGAC
>CAZPCR010000024.1:0-12002 GCA_964585035.1 uncultured Anaerolineaceae bacterium | reverse complement strand
CTGTCTCGGCAGGAGAGATCGACTCCGCCCTGGTGGTTGGGGTTGAAAAAATGACCGATAAATCCGGTCATGATGTGACCGCGGCATTAGCGACGGCTGCCGATGCAGATTTTGAAGTAGAGCAAGGAGTTTCATTCGTCGGGTTGAATGCACTGATCATGCAACGCTACATGTACGAATTTGGCTGGAAACATGCTGATTTTGCGCCGTTCACGATCAACGCTCACTCCAATGCCATGCATAACCCATTCGCCCGTTTACACCAAAAGATCACTATGGACAGGTTTGAAAAATCCGTGATGATTGCAACACCAGTTAACCTTCTCGACGCCTCGCCGATTGGCGATGGTGCCGCAGCTGTTGTGATTGTTCCTGCCGAAAAAGTTACCTCCATGCCGGGACGACCGCGTGTGGTCATTGCCGGCTCAGCCTCGGCGACGGATACCATAGCAGTACACTCACGGAAAGATCCGCTGTTCCTAGATGCAGCTTATCAGTCTTCAAAAAATTGTTATGAAATAGCCGGTATAAATGCGGAAGACGTCGATGTATTTGAGCTTCACGATGCGTTTTCCATCATGTCGGCGCTCTCGCTCGAGGCCTGTGGTTTTGCCCCGCGCGGGGAAGGAGTACGACTAGGCCTCGATAATGATATCTTGCCAACGGGTCGAATACCGATATGTACACGCGGAGGCTTGAAAGGACGCGGTCACCCCGTCGGTGCAACAGGAATGTACCAGATCGTTGAAATTGTTCAGCAGTTACGCGGCGAATGCGAGGATACACAGGTTGAGGATGCAAAAATTGGGATGGCTCAAAACATCGGCGGAAGCGGCGCAACCGTCCTTACCCACATAATGAAATCAGAATAGGTGTTCTTATATTGTTGAACATATTCCTCTTGCTTCCCGTCCCCCCTTGTTATATACTATATTAAGTTATTATTAATATTTATTATATCGAAAGGAAATGGCCATGGAAAGACGAAATAAAGACCGCCGGGACTTTTCGTATTATATGCGTGTGATGAACGAAAACACTGGGGAGCTAGTCGGTCATATGGCAGATATAAGCCTGGGTGGATTTAGACTGGAAAGCCAAAAACCGATATCAAAAAACACCGAATATCCTCTCCGTATCGAATTAAGCAGCGATATCTCTGATAAACCATTTATTGTTTTTATCGCAAGCAGCAAGTGGTGTCAACCGCATTTTATTGATACATCTTTATACAATGTCGGTTTCCAAATCGTCAATATGAACTCAGAGGATCGAAAGAGTTTCGACAAAATATACGACCTCTATGGCTCCCAGAAAAGTGAAAATAATATTTCGAAAGCCGATTACCTGTGGAAGTGAGGAAAAAACAAACCTTCAATTTAATCCAATAAAAATAGACCCAGTTGCCTTCCAAGTAACAGGGTCTATTTTTATTTCGTGTACAATTAATGCATGCGATATGTAATCCGTTGGCTTCTCAGGCTGCTATTAAATTTGATTGCAAAAATAGAAATTCGTGGATACGAAAATGTACCTGATACGGGGGCCTTTGTGATCGCGACCAATCATATCGGCATGTTGGATTCCTGCATGCTTTTTTATTCACTTAACCGTTGGGATGTCTTTATCCCTGTAGGAGAAAAATGGGAAGAAAGCGCATTCCTTCGATGGCTAGGGAAATATTTCAATTTTGTGTTCATTGACCGCTTCAATCCCGACTTGAGGGCTATGCGCAAGATCATTGGATTAATGCAGAATGGAAATATCCTTGTGATCGCCCCCGAGGGGACACGATCGCGCAATGGCGGTTTAATTGAAGGGAAACCCGGCGTCAGTTATTTAGCCGCCAAACTTAACCGCCCCATTGTACCTGTCGGGTTAGCTGGCACAGAAGATAAAGTTATCATAGACAATCTTACACATTTCCGACGGTCGCACATAATCGTCACTGCCGGAAAAGCATTTGATCTTCCTCCCTTTCCAACCAGAGATCGAGACACAGTTCTCAAACAATATACCGACGAAATCATGTGTCATATCGCTGCATTGATTCCAGAAAAATATCGAGGGGTATATTCAAAGCACCCAAGGTTAATGGAACTGCTTGTACAACCATAATCAGGAAAATTGATCGAAGGTTGACTGACCTGATTCCGCAAATTATAGAATTTCTCCTGGGTTCCTCTTCAGATATTCGCCTTGGCCAGTTTTGCCAAGCCATTGATCTCCATCCACGATTAATTTCCCTCTAAGAAAGACTTTTTCTGGATAACCAACCAAGTCCCATCCCTCGTACAAATTATAATCACTACGATGGTGCGCCATCTTAATTCCATACTTTACATGTTTTTCCGGATCCCAGATCACAATGTCGGCATCTGCGCCGGGTAAAAGCGCGCCTTTCCGGGGATAGAGGCCAAAAATCTTCGCTGGATTTGTACAATTCAAGGCCACAAACTGATTTTGGCTGATCTTTCCGGCGCGCACGCCGTATGTCCATAAGATAGGGAGGCGATCTTGAATACCGGGCAATCCATTTGGAATCTTTGTGAAATCATCCTTCCCTAATTCCTTACCTGGAATACTCACTTCTTTGCCTTCATAAAGGATCGGCTTTGTGCCATCGAAAAAGAAGGCGCAGTGATCGGTACCGACCGTTTGCAATATGCCTTCCTTAAGGCCCCTCCATAATCGTAGGTTATCTTTTGCCTCCCGCATTGGAGGTGAACATACCCATTTGGATCCATCGGGTCGACGGATTTGATCAATTGTAAAGAACAGATATTGTGGACAGGTTTCACCCATCACATGGATGCCGCGCTCGCGTGCATAACGGAGCATATCCACTTCTCCGTCGACATTCATATGAACGATATATACACTCGCCCTGGCTTCCGAAGCCATAGTGGCAATCCTCAAAGTACTTTCAACTGCACCCCATGCCGGCCGAGTTAAGGCGTGCCATTCGGGGCTTGTGTGTCCTTTTGCCAATGCTTCAGGGACTAATATATCGATTACATCGCCATTCTCACAATGCGCCATGACCAACATCCCATTTTCCCCAGTAATTTGCATCGCTTTAAAAATGCCGCCATCATCCAGACGCAGTCGTCCGTTATAAGCTGTAAAAACCTTTAAAGTGGTAATTCCCATCTTTACCAGAGATGGGATTTCTTTTGCGATCTTATCGTCAAACCTGGTCAAGTTCATATGAAAAGAATAGTCAATAACAGCTTTCTCAGCTTTTTTTCGCCATGCGCTCACAGATTCTTCCATGGTATCAAAATCAAATGAAACAAAATCCATTACCGTTGTTGTTCCGCCAAAAGCCGCAGCCTTATGACCCGTATAGTGGTCATCGGATGACACCGTGCCAAACATCGGTAAATCGAAATGAGTATGAGGGTCAACACCACCTGGCATAATCAATTTCCCTGCAGCATCGATCACCTGCGCGGAATCCCCATTCAAATTCTGACCGATACGCGAAATCTTTTCACCCTCTATTAAAATGTCGGCCTTATACGTTTCAGAGGCAGTAATGAGAGTTCCATTTCTCAAAAGAGTAGCCATATAATCTCCTATAGATGCCAAAATAAAATCATGCCTGCCAACAGTGTTAGAAAGACGACAACCATCAAGCCTACACCAACCCGGAAAAAATCCTTAAAGCGATAATTCCCCGGGCCCATCATAATAAGGTTAACAGGGTGAGACATAGGGGTCAGGAAGGAGGCGGAACAACCTATCGCCGAAGCCACAGCTATCGCTTGCGGATTGGTGTTAAAGTGAATCGCCGCGCTTATGGCGATCGGACCTATAACAAATGCCGTGGCCTGGCTACCCATAAGTTGTGTTAGTGCGGAAGAAAGAAGGAATGTAGAGGCCGCCAGCCCAAGTGGACCAACATTCCGCAATAAGTAAATCACGTTCTGCCCTATCAATGTTGCCAAGCCAGTATTCACCATCCCAAGGCTCGCAACGTACATTCCTGCGATGAAAAATATGACCTGCCATTCAATAGACCGGTAGGCATCTTGAATGGGTAGAAGACCCAGTAATATAGCGATCAACGCGGATGCGAGCACAGAAAGATATATCGGGAAACCGAGCAACGAAAAAACTATAGTACTTAAGAATACAAGAACGCTAATCACTGCGCGTCGCCTCGGTACAGGGCGCGTAGCCGGGTCGGACTCAAATAAAATTATGTCAGGGTTACTGCGCAAATCGCGAACGCGATTTGGCGAACCAACAACCAAAAGGGAATCCCCGAGTTCAAGTGGCATATCTCCTACATCGGTCCGATAACTACGACCGGCGCGCAAGATGGCCAAAAAAGTAAATCCATACTTGCGACGGAAATTCATTTGCTTAATGGACTTTCCAGCATAATTGGAATGCGGGGCAAGAATCAATTCGATAAGAGTCAATCCAAAGGTAGTGATCGTATGCGTCTCGGGTTTAACTTTAAAGCCTAAACTGTTCAATTTCAAGACGCGATCCTCCCGGCCTACAACCAGCAGGATATCGCCCTGACGGACGATTTCATTGGGCAGGGGCGAGAAAAAAGCCTGATAGCCACGGCGCATGGCAACAATTGCAATACCAAATTTTTCTCCAACAGCGCAGTCTTGCAGAGTTAAACCAGCGAGAGACGACGCACTTTCCACTTGCGCTTCCCATAACCGTTCGCCTACTTCATAAATACTTTCCAATTCAACGCTGGCGCGGCGGGCAAGCGCCTGCTCGGGGCCAGGTTGGCGGGCCGGAACCAGACGTCGCCCGAATATCGTTATATATAAAATGCCTGCGATCGCGATCAATCCGCCCGTAGCTGTAAATGAAAGGATACCCAAGGGAGCCTGCGGTGGCCTGGCAATTGTTAATAAATTACTCAATACAATATTTGCTGTGGTGAAATAGGTCGCCATGCCACCCAGAGCTGTGCCATATGCGATCGGGATAAGCAATTTACTCGGTCTAATTCTGGCATTCCGTGAGACTTGCATGGCACTCGGAAGCAGCAAGGCGCCGACCACAACATTATTCATAAGTAAAGATAACAATGCCGCCAAAAACGTATATATTAAAATAAGCCGGGTAACAGAGCGTTCAGCGCCACCAATAAGTCGTTGACCCAGCCATAGCATAACCCCATTATTCGTTAAAGTTTGAGTCAAAATAAATAGCCCGATCAATGTCACGACAACCGGTTGTCCGAAGCCAGAAATAGCAAGAACAGTCAGTTGCGGAGATTTTTTATCACCCAAAACACCAAAGCCAAGATATTGGGCAAGACCAAGCATTACTATAATAAAAAACGCCGCCACATCCACCCGCCATTGATTACTAATAACCATGATCAGGGGAAAAACGACCACAATGACGACTAACCACATTTCTATCGTCATAATCAATCCGGGTTTGAAGGATCGTACAAATCCGAATATTCTTTTATTCCCAAGAGTTTTACGAGTATTTCAGGTGGGATATCAGCTTCAGGCAGGTCAGCCTTATAAAGCTGCTCATTTTCTGCCCGCTCATGAAGAGATCTCCATAAAATTGCACGTTCTTCTGAATTGACAACTAATTCATTAAGAGTTTTGGCCTTGAGAAGGTATTCCCCGGTTGTGTAAAGAAAAGTCAATCGTTTCCACTTATCAGCGATGATTGGTTGGGGTAATTTCTCCAACTCACCTATCTGAATCTTGTAATATTCCTCATTTGCCCTAGGGTGATTTGTTTCATCGATCAGTAATTCAAGGCGCGTTGTTAATTCATGCCCCCTGACCTTTGCGAAGAAATTAATCCGGTTGCCAGATACCCCAAAACTTCCCGCCTGGTAAAAGGCCAATTGATCAACAGCTACTACTTTGGGTGCGGAACGAAGGGGGATGCGATACCAGCCAAGCAGCCGCACAATTTCCAAATCCCGCGGCTTTGGAAGTAAACAAACCAATATCAAATCACCTGACTTTATTGGCATTTCGTAATTATAAGGTCAGGTGGTCGCTTTTGCGACCACCTGACACGATCATTATTTGACGAGCCCTACTTCTCCGTTGAATTCTTCGATCAAGGCATCGATCTCATTAGCTTGGGTTTGGACTGATGTCCAGTAATCAGGCTGATACCATTGTGATTGGATTTCATCATAGGTCTTGCCCTGCTGTTCAACCCAAGTGTAATATTTCAAGTTGTGTATTCGACGACGGTCAGGATAACGAAGTTCAAGCATATTATCGGTAGATTGCCCCTGCAAATAATGAGCAAAGTCTGCTGCTGCGTTCATTTCAGTATACTCACCGTACTCAGTATGCATTTCATGCAGGCGGGAACGATATAACTCCATCGAATCGGTTAATACAGTAACCATAACATCATTCTCACCCATCTCATAATATTTAGCAGCTTTGATACAGCTTAAGACATTCGAAATACCGGAGAAGCCCAGAAAATCCAACTGTGATACAAGCGCTTCAGGTACACCCTTCTCCACCAGATAAGCACGACCGCCTTCTTCGTTAAATAAGCGGGACAGATTGACAACTGCGTTATCGTCAATAGCTACCACTACATCGGTATTCTTTGAGTTATGGATCCACGGCACATGTTTATCGCCGATCCCTTCAATGCGGTGAGCTCCGAAACCATTTTCCAACAAAGTAGGGCATTGCAATGCTTCGCTCGCCACGATCTTGCTGTCAGGATAGACTTGCTTGAGGTAATCGCCGCTGGCAATCGTCCCAGCCGAGCCGGTTGCTGAGGCCATACCACGATAGCGATCGTTCTTGCGCATTACCTTCTTAAGCACTTCCTCCATTGCATGACCGGTCACTTCATAGTGCCAAAGATAATTGCCAAATTCTTCAAACTGGTTGAAGATCATCAAGTCCTGGCCTGAAGCCCGTAACTCCTTGCATTTATCGAATATTTCTTTGACATTCGATTCTGACCCCGGTGTCTTGATTGTCTCTCCCGCAATCGTCGACAGCCATTCAAAACGCTCCTTGCTCATGCCTTCCGGTAGGATCGCAATGGACTCGCAAGCAAGCAATGCAGAATCATACGCACCGCCTCGACAATAATTGCCGGTGGAGGGCCAGACGGCTTTTTGAGTCGTTGGGTCAAATTGACCTGTAACCAACCGAGGAACCAGACAACTAAACGCAGCCCCAACTTTATGTGCGCCTGTGGGGAACCATTTCCCGATGAGCACCACAATGCGAGCTGGAACACCAGTGAGGCTGGGTGGTAGTTCGAGGTAGTTAACACCACCGAATCCTCCACCCTTTAATTTAGGTTCATTATGCCAGGTTATACGAAAAAGGTTACGCGGGTCGACGTCCCATAATCCCACTCCATTTAGTTCATCCTTTATTTTCGACGGAATTTTAGTGGGGTCTTTCATTTGAGCATAGGTAGGAATGATGATATTACGTTCTTTTGCCCTCTTAATCGCATTCTTACGACGAGATTTGTTAACTGTTAGATCGATAGTAGTCATGGAATTTCTCCTAAAGAAGTTGTCTGACAACTTCGATTATATCCCACAACGTTAAAGTTACCAATGCCAATTTTATATGAGTTATATTATTTCTTATATGCCAAGATCATCCCATCTCGAACAGGGACAAGGGATACGATCCAATCCGGATCGTGCGTGATCAGCCGAGTAAATTCGCGTACGCCCTTTGTCGCCTCCGACTCATCTTTATTATCGAAGATACGTCCACTCCAAAGTGTATTATCAATGATCAGCATCCCACCCGAGCGCAGTTTCTCTTTGATAAGGGGCAACGAGGCGGGATACTCTTGTTTTTCGATATCGTTAAAAATTAAATCAAAGGGCCCTTTTATGCATCGAAGCGTTTCGATTGCTTCAGCTTTGTGATACTGGACAAGATCTTCGAATCCGAGCCTTTTCATATGGAGAGCCGCCATTTTCGAGAGTTCCTCATCCCAAACAACATGATGAATAACCCCTCCTCCGTTTTCCTGCACAGCTTTCGCGAACCACGCTGTCGAATAGCCATAACCCGATCCCATTTCAAACACCGACCTAGCGTTAATCATACGCGCCATCTGGTAGCAAACATAGCCCGCGGCGGGTCCTATTATGGGAAAATCCGTCTTCGTCGCATATTTTTCCATTTCTTGCATCTCTTGCTCCCGGGGCGGGACAAGGTCGATTAAATATTGCTGAACTGCAGAATAGGTTAATTTAGGCATAACTACTTCCTGTAAAGTGCGATCCTCATACGCTCCAAGGCATCCAACAATGTGCTTCGTGGGCAGCCAAAATTCAGCCGGACAAAACCTTCACCGCCTGGCCCAAATATTTTGCCGTCGTTAAATGCAATTTTTGCTTCTTTTATAAAAAACTCATAAGGTGAACCTTGCTTCTTCCAAACGGAGATCAGATCGTTACAATCCAGCCAGGCAAGATAGGTTGCTTCCGGATTCGTAGAATGCATGCCAGGCAAAAACTCGTGGATAAACTGTAATAAAAAGTCGCGATTAGTGCGAAGATATGTCCGCAGTTCTGCCAACCAATCATCACATTCCCCAGAAAGAGCAGCCTGTGCAGAGACAATTCCCAAACTATTGACATGTAAGGTTAGACGATCTGCCTGTTTCTTAAAACGTTCACGTATATTTGGATCCGGAATGATGGCCAGCCCACAAAATAGACCCGGTATGTTAAATGTCTTGCTTGGTGAGATCAATGTAATTGTATGATTCGCGATTTCGGGGGAAATAGATGCAATGGGAATATGATGGCGATCCCCTAATATCAACTCGCTATGGATTTCATCTGAGCAAATTACGACGTCATTTTCCAAACATATTTCGGCGAACTTTATTAACTCATCCCTGCTGAATATGTTTCCTGTAGGATTATGAGGATTGGAGAGCAGGAACATACAGGTCCTTGCCGCGTTTGAATGGATTGAAGATTTAAAGACACCAAAATCAACCCCATAAGCCAGGTTTATTCCGGATTTATATAATTTTAATGGTGCTATCTGGCGTGTTAATCCCACATTTTCACTCACCGATTGGAACGGTTGGTAAACAGGTACCTGTATTAATATCCCTTCCCCCTGACCACAGACAGTCCAAGCAGCAGTGTTAAAGCCGCTCACAATTCCTGGTATAGCTACAACCATCTCCGGGGTAACTTTCCATCCGTATAATCTTTCCATCCTGGAAGAGGTAACTTCCTGGAGGGTTTTTATTTGCAGGTCATAACCCAAGACACCAAATTCCAAACTAGACCTAAGAGCATCCAGAACAGGCTCCGGTGTACGGAAGTCCATATCTGCCACCGCGAGCGATATAACATCATCGGGGATTTGTCCCCATTTGGATGAGTTTGTCTTGCGACGATCAAGTACCTGGTCAAAATTGTAAGACATGGAATAATATTAATTCTGGAAGATTTTTTCTAATCTTTAGGCGCCTCACGAAGAATATACAACGGCCTACCCTTGGCTTCATCGTATAACCGACCAATATATTCTCCAAGGATCCCAAGTGATATCAACTGAACACCCCCGAGAAATAGCACTGCGATCAAGGTAGTAGCTTGACCTGTAAATTGTGGGATACCAGTCATACGAAGATATACCACCAGAGGAATCGCCAGGATTGCAAGACCGGCTGAGAAGAAACCAAAAAACGTGGCCACTTGTAATGGGAAATAAGAAAAACTCGTTATGGCATTAAGCGCCAATCGCAGCATTTTGCTAAAGGGATATTTCGTGACACCTGCGTAGCGACGGGCTCGTTTGTATTCTACACCAATTTGACGAAAACCCACCCACGCCGACATGCCACGCGGAAAACGATGACGCTCATGCATCTGTTTCAGTACATCCACAACTTTGCGATCCATCAAGCGAAAATCGCCGGTATCTACAGGAATTTTGACATCTGTAATTCGATAGATGATCCGATAGAACATGGAGGCGGTGAACTTCTTAAACCAACCTTCCCCTTCCCGTTCTGATCGCACAGCATAAACCACTTCGTACCCCTCTTTCCATTTCTTTGCCAACTCAAGGATCATTTCAGGCGGGTCTTGCATGTCACCATCTATGATGACAACGGCAGCACCGCGGGAAAAATCCCAACCAGCAGTAATAGCAATTTGATGGCCAAAATTACGGGCAAATATAATCGGACGCACCTTGTTATCAAGTTTCGCCAATTGGAGGATTTTATCGGTCGAACCATCGGTCGAGCCATCATCGACCATAATGAGCTCCCACGGTTCGCCGTTTGAGCTCATTACTTTCTCAATCCTCTTATACAGTTCACTCAGGTTATCGATCTCATTATAAATTGGCGCAACAATCGAATAAGTAATCTTCATTTAATTATTTTCTTCTTTGCAGGTCTGGGAGAGTCCCGAGTCTCGGATTCGGTAGTCTTATCAGGCACTACATCCGGATGAGATGTAGCTGGTATCTCATATTCAAAAGGCGGTAGACCTAGTATCCGGGCATAAAGGTATCTCCAAATTATCACCAGGGAAGCAAGCAATGGCACAATAATAAAAGCACCTAGTATGCCCGTAAAAATAACGGCTCCTATAATCGCGATAAATATAATCCCTTCAGGCATATTGACGCTGCGACCTAAAATGTAGGGACGCAGCCAGAAATTTTTTACATTTATCAAAATGACATAGATACCAACGACCAGTAAACCAAACAAAAAGTTGTTAATCGGCATCCAAGTGGAGCCTTCCAGCAACGCAACGGCCAGGGCGAGGGCAGTCGCTACGAAAGGACCTACATCTGGGACAATTGTAAAGAGACCGGCGAGTAGGCCAATAAAAAGTGAACCGGGGAGGCCAATGATCGTCCAGATTATCGTTAATGTTATCGCAACGATAACCATTAAGGTCAGTTGACCTCGCAGATACGCCATCCAGACCTGCCTGATTTGGTCATACAGCCTACGAACATCCTGCCGATACTCTTCGGGAGCGATGCGAACCAAGCTCTCGCGAATATTTTCCCACTCAGTCATAAAGAAATAAGTACTGCCAATGATGAGGAGCGCCCACAGGCTGCCTCGTGATGTGTTCCTGATCCACGTGATCGTGTTTTGCGGAGAAGTTGAAAACAGGTTAGAAATAGAATCCTTGATCTGAGGAATAAAACTACCAAGATCAATTGTGATCCCTCCGAGCACCACTGGTGCCGACAGATATTGCTGCGCCTGCGCCAAGGTCGACTCCAAATCAGCAGTGATCTCCTGAGTCTGATGGGAGATCACTGGTACAAGCACGACCGGTAGTGCGATCATTAACGCCAGGCTTAAAAAATACACGATATTCGAGGCCACTCTTCGGTTAAGATGAACATGACGCTGCAATAACAATACAAGCGGATACAGGATATATGCAATCACTCCCGCCACAAGAAGCGATCTAAACAACAGACGGATCTGCCACCCCAAAAATATAACAAACAAAAGGACCAGGACAAAAGCAAAATATCTTGCTGCCAAGGTCCAGGGCCGAGATGTCATAGGATCTTTTTTAACGCATCCAGGGTCGGTTCGATAATCGGCGCTTCGACTACCGCCTGCATCGCAGCTTTTATGTCCTTTAATCCACTTCCAGTATTCAAGACCAAAATTGGATCATCACTCACTACAAGACGGTCCGTTACTGCACTCACTAAACCAGCAAATGCAGTGGCTCCGGCAGGTTCCGCAAAAATACCGACCCTGCCAAGTTCGGCAATCGCTTGCAGGATTTCTTTATCTGAAACAGTAATGTAGGTGCCACCGGTTTCACGCGCGGCCCTGACCGCGCGCACCCCGTCGCGTGGCAAGTCCACAGAAATACTGTCAGCGATCGTTTTGGCGGAGACAGGAATGATTTTTTCCGTATTGGCATGAAAAGCGTTAAAGATCGCAGCCGATCCTTGAGCCTGAACCCCGATTATACGCGGCATCCGAGGCAACCAACCCAATTC
>CAZPCR010000023.1:0-15879 GCA_964585035.1 uncultured Anaerolineaceae bacterium | reverse complement strand
CAAAAGCGGTATATATTAACTTATCGTCTCCAAAATAGGTGGAAAGTGTAGCCGAAGTGCTTCCCAGGATAGGCATACCGATAAAAACCGAAATAACAATTGCGATAGATAGCGAGATTCTCTTATAGGTTAAAGGAGTATCTTTTACCCCATCAATTAAAATCCCGGCAAGAATCGCCAAAGAAAAAACGATGGAAGGGATGGAATATTTATGAATAACGATTTGGTTGAGGACTGGCAGACTCCTTATCCAATTAGTAAGAGGGAAATTGAAAATTGATAAAAGGAAAATTATGGCGTACGAACTGAAGAAAATCACGGAATTGCGATGTGTCGATGACCCGGGGATGCCAACCAGTAAATAAACTGATAAGAAGAGCACCACATACCCTACCTGTATAAAATAATATCCCTGAGCTTGAAAGATCAAGCCGGGCAGGAGGGCCAAAGGCAGTGGATTATTTGATAAAACCAATGGATTATTTGCCAAGCCTGCAGAATGCCCGCTTTTCGAAACCAGAACATATTCGATAAATGGTAATAGGTAAGCCGCCGAAATCAAGAAACCCAACATCGTGGAACTTAAATATCGTATAAGCGGGATTTTTACTTTGGATGAATCGGCCCTTTCCCTTACTTTTTGAATGATAGATTTGAAGAAATACCACAAGGACCCAAGAAATAATCCAAAGAAAGTCGATTCGGGCATCGCGGCAACGATTGCCCATCCGATAAATAAACTGCAGAACCAGAATCCTCGGTTATCTTCAAGATCTGCAAGGCGATCAAATCCATATAATAATAAAGGCAGCAAAGATTCGACCTTGATTTGTGGGTGATCCCCATATGTAACAAAATAACTCGAGAGCATAAAGATAACACCGGTAGCAATACTTGCCCAAAAATTTAATTTTAGTCTTTTGGCAAATAAATAACTTCCGAATCCGGCAAGGAAGAAGCGTATCAACAATTGCAGGTCAATTGAATATGGCCAAAAACGATTAGGGAAAAAATAGAAGATAAATTGTATGGGTTCAAGGGGTCCCGTTTGACCATCTGCAAGTAGTGGATTCCCCGCAAGGCCAGCATAAGGGTTCCACAAAGGGAAATCACCTTGTTTTACAGACTCTGAAACGAACTTATTCAACGGTTCCCCAAACCAAGCGTTGGCTCCTGCATCATTTACGACAAAGCCAGTTGTTTTGTCGGGGTCATTATAGGGACCTGCATTTGGCATGGTGCCCTGAACGGCAGTCTCCATCAAGAACGTTCGGCCATTAAAGACCACATCCCTATAAAAAAGAGCCAATACAATAATCAGTACTGCAATGGCTCGAAGATGTTCGTTTAAAAGCAATCTTTTAAAACGATCAATGGAATGCGGGTTTGAATTCATATGCCGAGACTTTGAATGACCTTTTTATAAAAATTTAAGGAAATTGTCCTGCGTATTTTTTTGGCTGCCGATGAAACCAGCACAGCCGGTAATGAAGTAATGCATGGAGATTCCTTTTTAGACAGTAGGCAAAAGAGGAGATGGCCGAGGTTTTAAGGTCAGGCCAATAACCAGATTTAATGTTTGCACCGGCAGGAAAGGCAGTGGAAATAATGTCTCATGTGAAATTTCAAAATACGGCCGAAGCTCTTCCAAAATTTCATTGGCAAGATTAATGTGTTCACGATCAATGAACCATTTGTATGATTGTTTATAACGTTTTTCAAATATCCGCTGCGCTGAAATACGTCGGGATAAACCATAGGCAAGACCGCCTTCACAGGGTATGACAATCGTCAAAATGCCTTTTTTCTTGTCAATCAGGCGATAGGCCTCTCTAATTGCAGCAGGTAGGTCAGGCAAATGTTCCAGCACATGGATGGCCAGGATACGGTCAAAATAATCATCCTTAAACATGGTCAGTGGCTGCTGGCAGTCATGAACAATAGCCTGTACGTCAGGAAAATATTGATGAATTACTTCCACCATATTGGCCCGCAAATCTAGACAATAATAGTTATTGCGCTGTTCAGGGGTCAAATTCTCATATTTGAGATGTTCACCCAATCCTGCCCCAATTTCAAGCGTATGTTCAAAATTATCCGGGCAATGGGTCACGGGATAATTATGATTAAATTTGTCGACAATACTGTATCTGGATGGCAGGACAGTGTGCCAATAGGCAACATACTCATCAGAAATGCGCTTTTGATCATCGGTAAGAGTTGGTAAAGTCTTCGGCCATTTATTTTGAGTGGTCATATAACAATCATCCTGGTTGAAAAGAATTTCACATACTAGGGAAGAAATGGTTTCTGCACAGTCAAAAGACAACGAATTCCAAAGGGATAGGAAATCACTTTTCCTGCCGCTAATTCAATTCGCATTAGTGAATGGAAAATGGGATTATCACCAGTCTGGTTGATATTTTGGCTGACCCGCGTTGCGATCTCTTCATCGGAAATATCCGCGCGTTTTTTACGGCGCAATCGTTTTACCAGAAAAAAACCGGGGTATAAGAAAAAGCCAAGATGGGATTGCCGTAAAACCGAAAAACCGGCACTTGAAAATAAACGCCGAAGACCTGAAATTTTGTAACGTCGATAATGCAACAGCAGCTCATCATAAATATCATAAAGCTCTGGCCCGGCAGGGACTTCAATGACAGCAATTCCGCCGGGCTTCAAAATGCGAAATAATTGCCGGACGGCCAGGGCATCGTCTTTGATGTGTTCAAGGACATTAAGTAAGATCGCCGCGTGTAAAGAATGATCAGGTAAAGGGCAGCGTGTCAGATCGAAATGCAAAAGGGGTAATTCTGGTGATGTTTTTGCAAGATTGAGCAGTGGGCCAAGAACAACATCTGCGCCCATAATATACGCTCGAGGAAATGCAGCTTTTAGGTCCGCTAACAAAAAACCGGAGGAGCAGCCAATATCCAGGATTACCGGAGATGGTTCGGATGTATATCTATCCACCTGTAAAACGGCCTGACGACGGGATGCAATATCGATAAAGTGAGAATCTCCGGCGGTGTTCTCGTGAAACGTGGTCAATTCATCGGACCAGCCAGATGGGCCGGCTTCGTAGGAAAGGATCGGTAAAATGCGATCTCCTATTTGGAATCCGCGATTAGTCCATACCGGTATTTCTGTGGTTTTGGGTA
This sequence comes from uncultured Anaerolineaceae bacterium, assembly GCA_964585035.1. Taxonomy (GTDB): domain Bacteria; phylum Chloroflexota; class Anaerolineae; order Anaerolineales; family Villigracilaceae; genus Fen-1038. Next base: position 12,718 of record CAZPCR010000023.1, on the reverse strand, counting down.
GGGGCGGAAATATTTTAGGCCATTTGTGTTGGGTCATGTAGAATATACTTTTGTTTAAGAATTCATCTTCCGTAATTAATTAACTCTCCTTGAGTCAAAGGTCGCGCGGGTAATTCGTTTGTAAGTTGGCCTTCGGGTTACCCCTATACGACGGTTTGTAAAATCAGTTATTAGTTACATTGGGTGTTATGAAAGTCGGATAATGCTAGTCGTCAAAATTAACCTTACGATCCACGATATTTAGGGGCCGGTGTTTGACTTCGTCATAGATCCGTCCAATATATTCTCCGGTGAGTCCAAGACCCAGGAGCTGTATACCTGAGAAAAACGTAATGGCAAGCACAGTTGTAGACAAACCGGGAGTCAGGTTAACCCCTAAAAGCTTTTGAACGAGATACCAGGCGCCAATCAGAAAACTGAACCCGGCAAATACAATTCCCATAAGCGACATTAACTGGAGAGGCCGGCTGCTGAAACCAATCAAGCCATTGAGGCCGATCCTTAAGGAACCTGTTAATCGGTTGTATTTTCCCTCATCGGCAAAGCGTTCATCACGATCATACTCTATGAAAGTTTGATTAAAGCCAACGTAAGCGACAAGTCCACGCAGGAAACCGTGTGTTTCACTAAGCTTGCGTAATTCTTCGATGACGCGGCGGGTCATGATGCGAAAGTCACCTGTATCGCGTGGGATTGCGACATCGCTCAACCGATTAATGACAAAATACCCCAAATAGGATACCCAACGCTTGATCAAAGTCTCTCCTTTTCGGGAACGGCGCTTGGCATAAACAACTTCATATCCTTCTTTCAATTTGGTATACATCTGCTCGATGAGCTCCGGCTGGTCCTGGAGATCCACGTCAATGGTCACGCAGGTATCGCCTCTTGCCCAAAGGATACCTGCCAATGTCGCAGCAGGTTGTCCGAATCGTCGTGAAAATACCAACAATTTGATTGCCGGGTTCCGGTTAATTTCTTCGAGAATGATTTCTTCGGTTCGATCGGGGTAAGGGTCAAGGCAAAGGATCACTTCATAAGATATGTCCATCTTGCCCATCACAGATTCTAGTCGCAAAAGGAATGGACGGATTCCCCGTTCCTCTTTATACACAGGTACAACGATTGAGATTATCGGAGGTGCTGAATTATTTTTCTTCTTGCCTTTGTTCATCTGCCAACCACCTCAACGCAATCCGGGGATGCCTTTCATTATTTTAAGGATCCCTGTCATAATCTTCGCATATTGCTTAGAAGGCAGAAAACGGTTTGGGCCGATGAGCATCAGTGATTGTGTCGCAACCGTCTGCGATTCGGTGTATTTCATGATACCCTCCAGGCCGTGGCGTCGTCCCAGTCCGGAGGCTTTCATACCGCCCATCGGTGAGTCCACTGAACCCCAGGCCGCGTTGAGCGCCTCGTTAACGTTCGACGTCCCTGTCTGGAGCCGGCTGGCAATCTGCTGTCCCCGCCGGACATCGCGAGTCCAAACGCTTGAGTTCAACCCATACGAGGATGCATTGGCCAATTGTATAGCCTGTTCCACATCGTCGAACTGGTAGATCGAAACCACCGGGCCAAAGGTCTCTTCGGCGTAAAGGTCCATTTCAGGTGTGACGTTTGTCATCAAGGTCGGTTCGAAGAAGAACGGGCCGATGTCCGGGCGGACCTTCCCACCAGTGAGAAGTGTGGCACCTTTTTTAAGTGCGTCTTCCACATGGCGGGTCACCTTGTTAAGCTGATCCTGGGAGATGAGCGACCCCATATCGGCGGAGAAGTCCAGCGCGGGTGAGACCTTCATCTCCTTCACCCGTCGCACCAGTTCGGGGACGAAGCGATCATAGATCCCGCTTTGGACGAAAACCCTTTCCATGTGGACGCATAGCTGGCCTGCGTTGGCAAATGCACCGCGCAGAATACCGGTGACTGCTTTTTCAAGATCGGCGTCGTCCAGTACGATGGCAGGGTTCTTGCCGCCCAGTTCCATCGAGCATTTGATCAAACGTTCGCCTGCCTGTCCGGCCAGCAGGCGTCCCGTAGATGTGCCGCCCGTGAAACATAAATAATTCACTTCTTCGATGAATGCCGGGCCGATCACGCGGCCTTTCCCGGTAACTATCTGGAATACATCGTGTGGCAGCCCAGCTTTATATAATAGATGCAACGCAAAAAGGGCGATGAAGGGAGTCTCCTCGGCAGGTTTTAGCACGACGCAATTCCCAGCCAGGATCGCCGGGATGGCATCGGAAATTGTCAACGCCAAAGGGTAGTTCCAGGGAGAAATGATCCCTACCACGCCTACCGGCTGATGAAGTTCCATTGTATACGTCAGGAAAGGCAGCGCTCCTTTCCTTCGATGCGGCCTCAGGTATTTGGCCGCACGTACCGCGTAATGGCGGCTGTTGATGACAACATCGAAAACTTCGTCCACCGCCGTAAGACGGCTCTTTCCGGCCTCCACCTGAAGAATATCAAGCAATTCTTCCTGGTGTTGTAAAACCAGGTCGTGGTAACGCAGGAAGATCGCTTTGCGCTCCGAAAAAGGGGTCTGGGCCCAGATATGCTGGGCGGTGCGGGCGCGCTGGATCGCCATTTGAACATCGTCTGCTGTGCAAATTGGGACAGCCCCAAGCGCTTCCCCGGAAAATGGTGCGCGGACGGTTGTCATTTCATGAGAGGTATCGGTGTGGGTAACAAGCGACGCCAGCCGTGACAAGTCGGGTAGTTTTCTTGCGCCCCCTAATTGTAAGGATGGAATGTTTTTCATTTTTTCTGGTGAAAAGGGAGCGGTAGTTTCCATGGCAGCCTGCTTCTTTCTGCGATTGGATTGGCGAATAAACTGATTCGAAATAATCCGCTGATTGTGCAGATACTTCAGATGTAATGTCTAATCTTTACAATGTAAAGTCTACATTCAACCATCCTGTTCGTCAATGGAGATGGATTTTCCAAAAGTGTAATTTACAACCTCGGCATGGATAACCAAAAAAGATATGCACATGACATATCTTTTTTTCGGAGGTGCGAGTGATTTTGCCCGCCTGTGCTGAATTCTTCGTCCTGTTATTCCAGGTATAAGCTTCTCAGTAGCTCGATATCCTGCCTGGTGAGGCCCAGGCCAGTGTGGACATAATTTACGAAGGAACCATACTCACGATCGATGGTCTGGAAGGCTGCAGAAAGATAAGCCGACCGCACTTCCAAAAAACCCTTCAAAAATGTGGAAAATCTTTTTCCTTTTATAATGTGAAGCATGAATAGATTCCACGAGTAGGCGGATAAATAATATTGGTTAGAAAGGAGGTAATCTTCCATGACTACTTCCAATGGCACACCAAATATCCGTAGGATGATCGCGGCTGCGTAGCCTGTCCGATCCTTGCCGGCCGCACAATGGAACAAGACCGGCCGGCCTTTGGCTGAAAACAACTCCTGGATAAACTGTCTCATTTGAGGCGTGAAACGCGTGGCCAACTCCATATTCGTCCGGACCATATATTTGGCAGCGTCGATGTCCTCCAACGTGTCTTTCAATAGATGATCGCGGGTATCATGCCAGATCTGTGTGGTGCTATCCAGGATCGGGAGTTCAACAATACGGATATGCTCATCCGGGGGGAGGCGGTCAGGCTCTTCTTTTTTTTCATGGTCTGCCCTAAGGTCAATGATCCGGTCGAGAAGCAGGGCAGACAAATGCTTGAGGTCTGCATCCGTCAGTTTTTGTAAATGGTCCGACCGGTAAAGCGCTCCCCAACGGACCGTCTTGCCATCCACCGTTCGATATCCGCCGAGGTCGCGAAAATTCTTTGCACCGGAAAAAGCCAAATGGCGTTTCTTTTCTTTAAGGCGTTGGTTTACAACTGCCATTTTAAGATCGATTTGATCTAACATTTAATGATCTCCTGTCATATAACGCAACAGAAGTATATTCCCCCTTATCTAAATTTGTATTAACGTCATATTATTTCAAGGTTATATTTGTCTTAAAGTCATAAATAATCATGCCTTTGCCCCACGTTTTTCAGCCAAATACAAAGAATTTCGAGCAGAACGGATCAATGGACCTTCGGAAAATGAAATGTGGAGACCCTATGTTGCAGATACCTTGAGTAAAGATACCGAAATGATACAGTACGATGTAATTATGTAATACTCTATAAATTGTAGGATAATTCAAACCCTGTAAGATCGATGATCTGAACCGTCAGAGCCGTGCTGATTCGTTCCTCGATAATGTTAAATATCAAAAGGAACTCTTGTGAACCTTGATTCGCCATATCTCAACTTGCTTAAGAACCGCATCAACATGCATCAAATCCCGTTCAGCGACCGGGCTTCCCGGTTGATGGTATTCTGGTCCAACCATCACTTCACGATCAAGCTGGCGGAGAGATGGTTCAAACTTCAAGGCAAACTTGCTGCCTATCGTGAGCGTCCGCCCCTCATCGACCATTGGAGCCTTACAGACGGTGAAGGCAATCCACTTGAAATCAATCTGACCACCTACCCGCACCGGCTGGATTGTGCCACGCGGTTGGGAACTTTTAGCCTGACTTTTGTAGATCCCGAGACCCTGCTCCTTACGATGCCATCGTGTCGATGCGGGATCAAATTCGACGCAAATTTGGACCATGTGCACTCCGATCGCCGCGGGGGAGTGATGCGGCTGACCGGCGATATAAGACGAAATGTCGCGTATACCACCGATGCGCGCGTCCTGAAAAACGACGCCATTTCAATCGATGCAAGGAACCAGTCGGTGCAACTGCTCGTGGATGCCTCCGAAGGAAATAAAAGCTTCCTGTTGAATATCACACCGCGCCTGGGTTTCAATCGCTATATCCCGAACGCAGTCGATGCCCTGGAGCTTGCGGCGCACCGCTGGCACGACTGGTTCGCGGCTGCACCGCCGGTGGCCGATGAATACAGGGCACAATACTACTATGCCTGGTGGGTGATGCGCGCCGGGCTGATCTCCAGCCGTTTCTATACAACCCGCGAGGCCATGACTCCCTCCATGATCTATTATGTAGGAGTATGGCAATGGGATGCCTATTTCCATGCCCTGGCCTACCGGCATATCGAGAAGCACCTCGCCCAGGATCAAATCCGCATTATGCTCGATCACCAGCGCGAAGATGGAATGATCCCGGATGCCATACATGACGAAGGTACGGTGACGCACTTGAATGTCCCTGTGGATGCCGACGTAACCAAGCCGCCCTTGCTCGCCTGGTCCGCCTGGAAGCTTTATGAGAAGGACGGCGATCGTGAATTCCTGAATGAAATCTATGAACCCATTGTGCGGTGCAACAGATGGTGGTACGAGAAGAGTGATGTGGATGGCAATGGCCTGTGCGAATACAGCCATCCTTTTTCATCGGGTTTGGACGATAGTCCCTTGTGGGACGACGGCATGCCAGTCGAATCACCGGACCTCAATACGTACCTTTATCTTCAGCAAGAGGCACTGGCCCGGATAGCAGCTGTCATTGGAGAAAAAGATGACGTACTGACCTGGCAACAACAGGCGCATACCACCGCCCAGCGCATGATCGAGTCCAGTTGGGATGAGGAGAGCGGTTTCTTCTGGGCGAGGCATAATGGGGCGCGGGTGAACGTTCGCACACCTTTTAGCCTGTTCCCACTTCTCACCGGACAACTGCCGCCAGCGATCTCGGCCCGGCTTGTTACCCATCTTACTGACAAGCGTCAGTTTTGGTCGCGCTATCCCATTCCCAGTGTTGCCATGGACGACCCGAAATACAATCCAAGCCAGATGTGGCGCGGACCAACCTGGGTCAATGTGAATTATCTCCTGATCGAGGGACTGCAGCGATCCGGCTATGCCGAACTGGCGCGTGAGCTTCGCCGCCGAACGCTGGATTTGATCGGTGGCCAGGATGACATTTACGAATACTATGATCCCGAGAGCGGAGAAAACCCTCCGATGGCTGCTTCGACGTTTGGCTGGTCGTCCGCCATATTTATTGACCTGGCCATCCAGGCTTCAAGAGAAGAGTCACCAGGATGAGTGTCTTGATAGTATTGGAAAAACATATACCTATGCTAAACAGCAAAACCATAACTTATGAACAACTTGCGAAAGTCATCGATCATTCCCTGTTGCTTTGACTTCCACTTTACCAGGGCTATTGGATGTGATCGACGCAGGTGCCACACGCTGCGGCGCGACTGCCACCGCGGCGATCCTGGATGATTTCAAACGGATGAAGGGGAAAATGTCGTGACGGATGAGATGAAGACGTCTTCCAGGGTCGGGTCAATCCACTCAAGCGAATGGACTTGAATATTATTCTGGAGAAGGATATTTCGGATGGCTTCTTTATACTCCTGAGCTTCGGGGAGCACGGAGTGGATCTGGGCACCATATAAGGCAACTTCCAGAAGTGGAATTTGGCCTTGCTGCTGGACGGCCTTCAATATCCGCATTCCCCCTTCTGGATTCGAGCAATTGATCTCCAGCACCTGGCCATGCATCTGAGTTTCTTTAAGGCGACTGGGAGAGTCTAGAGCCACCAGGCGGCCCTGGCTGATGAAACCCACTCGCTGGCAAAGCTCGGCTTCGTCCATATAATGAGTTGTCACAAGCACGGTAACCCCTTTTTTCGCCATAGCATAGATCAAACCCCAGAAATCCCGCCGGCTGATCGGATCGACGCCTGCGGTGGGTTCATCCAGAAAGACGACCCTGGGCCGGTGGACGATCGCACAACCTAGCGCCAAGCGCTGTTTCCAGCCACCCGAAAGCTGGCTGGTCAGCACATTTTCACGCCCGACCAAGCCGGCCATTTGCATGATCTCATCCTCCCTTTTTTTAAGCTCATCCCGCTCCAACCCATAGACCTTGCCATAGAATTGAATGTTTTCACGGGCGGTCAGTTCGTTGTAAAGAGTGAATTGCTGTGACATGTAACCCACATGGGCCTGCATGGTCTTGGTCTGGGTGACCGGATCGAAGCCCAACACCGAGGCGCTTCCAGACGTGGGTTTGATTAAGCCCAGAAGCATACGGATGGTGGTGGTCTTGCCAGCGCCGTTCGGGCCCAGCCAGCCAAAAACATCACCGGCTCGTACGCTGAAACTGACATGATCGACGGCTATGAAGCTACCAAAGGATTTCGTCAGCCCTTCCACGATGATCGGAGGCTGCGTTGGATTTGTATCTTGATTATCCACGAAGTTCAGGTGATTCATATCAGGCTCTTAGAGACGGCCTCTGTGATCGACTGCTTGCCGGTATTTGTCTGACGCCGGATCAGGCTTATGAACGCTTCTTCCATGCGTATGTCGATTACGCGCATTCCCTGATGGGTGATCCCCTGGGCAGCCAGAGCTGCCTCGATCTGCGACATGCGACGCTTGGTCTCATCCACGAACACATGGAGTTTCTCGCCATAGGTCTGAACTTCCAGCACACCTTCCAGTGTAATCACCAGATCCTGAGCCGGAACGAAGCGGGACGGGGTAAATTCAAGGAGTTCTCCCGTGACCATATGCTTGATCTGGTTTGGGGTATCGTTGGCAATCAACTTGCCTTTATAGATCAATCCAATCTGGGTGCAGCGTTCCGCCTCATCCATGTAAGGAGTACAGACAAAAATCGTCAACCCGCGCTCGGCTCGGAGGTTCCCCAACAGGTTCCAAAATTCCCTGCGGCTTATCGGGTCGACTCCCAGAGTGGGTTCATCAAGAAGAACCACCTGAGGTGTATGGACCAGACTGCAGGCCAGCGCCAGTTTCTTTTTCATACCGCCAGATAGTTGCCCGGCAAGCCGACCGGTGAAATCAGTCAGACCAGCGAAGGCCAGGAGTTCGGGGATTTGTTTTTTCTGTTCCTCATTTGTGACACCCTGCATATTGGCGAAGAAGTGCATATTTTCCATCACCGTCAAGTCGGCAGGCAGAACAAATTGTTGGGCAATGTATCCCACATGTTCACGGATCTCATATGGGTTATTCATCGAGTCGAAACCCAGGATGCCGGTCTTCCCCTCGGTGCGGCTGAGAAGACCGAGAAGCAGTCGGACGGTGGTGGTTTTTCCTGCTCCATCCGGACCGATCAAACCATAAGTTTCGCCGCGGTGGACTTGCAGCGAAAGGTGATCAACTGCGGTATTCCATCCATCAGATGTTTTAAATCTTTTGACCAACGCATCTGCCGAAAGAGCTATTTCATTTATCACATGGCCTCGCTGAACGCAGGTGTATCATTTTCGGGGTTTGTTATACAAAGGGCTGACTTTTTGCAATATACCTTGATCAATCCAGGCGATTCTTAAAGCTTAATGAAGCCGTGATCATGACGACCAGGCCATAGATCAGCAACGCCAGCGCATCGCCCCAGAAAAAAGCCACGCCAACGCCCTTCGTCACAATGCCGCGCGAGATGCGGATGAAGTAAGTGAGCGGGATCAGGTCGCCGATGAATTGCGGGATTGCCGGCATGGCACCGCGCGGATAGACCAGACCAGTTAGAAGCATGCTGAAGATCATAAGCATCTGGGTGATCTGATGCGCCTGTCGCTGGTTCCTGGCAATGGTTGAAACCAACAAGCCCAGGCCCAGGCTCGAGACGATAAAAAGGAGCGACAACCAAAGATAAAGCCAAAGGCTTCCTTTAAAAGGAACGCCGAACCAGAAAACGCCCAACCCCAGTGTGACCCCGATGATGACCAGGCATAGGCCAAGAAGCGGGATCATTTTTCCAACGATCAATTCAAGCGGCCGAATGGGGGTTGACAGGATTTGTTCGAGCGTACCTACTTCCCGTTCGCGCACGACCGCCATGGCAGCCAAGACGACGGCTATGCTTTGCAGGATCATTCCGATGATGGCAGGGAGGATGAACCACAAATCCCTCTGGTCGGGGTTGTACAGCACCTGGATGGAACTGGTTATGGGCATGACAGCGGCCTGCTGGAGCGGTCCGGCTGCCACTCCAGCCCGCTCTATCTTTTCAAATGTCAATTGGATGGAATAGTTTTGGGTTATGATGCTGGCCGCGGTGTAACCCGACTTTACGCTGAAAGAGTCAGATCCGTCCAACAGGACAAGCACATTTGCATTCCCAGCATCCAGGCTGGTGGAAAAATCGGGGGGAATCAGGATACCTGCCTTAACGCGGCCGGCATCCATCTCGTGGACGATTTGATCCTGGCTTTGCAAAGTTTCGGTAACATCGAAATACTGCGAATTCACCAAGGCGTGGATAAAATCGCGGCTCTCCGGGCTTTTCGTTTGATCGACGACCGCCGTCGGAATGTGATAGACCGTCAGAGAGACGGCATAGCCAAACAGGAACAGCTCAATCAATGGCAAGCCAAAGACCATCATCAGGGTACGACGGTCGCGCAGGAGCTGCGTGGATTCTTTAATGATCAGAGCGGCGATACGTTGAAGCCTGTTTTGCATGGAGCGGTCCTTCAATCCATCCTTTGACGGAACAATCGGGCGGCCAGGAACACGATCACCACTACATAAAACGAAAGAGCAATCACCTGGCCGGTCAGGAATTCCATCCCGATCCCTTTCATGAAAATCCCGCGCGAAATAGGGATGAAAAAGGTCAAGGGGAAGAGATCGCTGATCCATTGCAGGAGAACCGGCATGGCGTAACGCGGGAACACAAACCCGCCTATGACCTGTCCGATAAAGGTGATCATCGAGGTTAATTGCTGAGCCTGCCGCTGGTTTTGAGAGAAAGATGAAATCAGCAGGCCCAACCCCAACCCGGAAAAAATATAAATAATCGTCAGGATAAAATAAAGCAGGAAATTACCCTGGAATGGCACGCCGAAACCGATGGTTCCCACCACGACGATGGTCAGCATGTTGATCACCGCGATCAGGAGGTTAGGGAGAGTCTTGCCCAACATTAACTCGATGGGGCGGATGGGGGTCACTAGGATCTGCTCGATGGTACCGACCTCGCGCTCACGGACAACCGCCAGAGCCGTCAGCGTAATGGTCTGGGTTTGAAGAAGCATGGCGATCAACCCCGGCACGAGGAACCAGATATCTTGCAGGTCGGGGTTGTAGAGGGTACGGATATGGGCCGTGAGCGGACTGAGGGATTGTGCTGCGCCGCTGCCGCTAGAAATAGCGATGCGGTTAATGACTAATTGGATGTCGTGCTGCTGTGCAATGGCACTCAGGGTGTTATAAGCAGACTGGGTTGTAAAGGGATCGGAGCCATCAACCAGCAGCAGAACTTTCGCATCTCTTTGCTGAACGTCGGAGGAGAAATCAGGTGGAATGACGACCCCGACGCGAGCGTGGCCGGCATCGATAACGCTTACTGCCTGGGACTGATCCTTGACGGTGGAAACAATATCAAAATAATTGGAATGGACCAGATCATCCAAATAGGAGCGGCTGGCAGGGTCGAGACTTTGGTCCGCAACCACCATGGAAATATGCTTTACGTCCATATGGATGGCGTAGGCAAACAGAACAAGCTGGATCAGAGGTATTAATAAAATAAGAACCAAGGTCCCGCGGTCGCGCACCAACAGGATGAATTCCTTCTGCGTGATAGCTCCAATCCGTTTCAGCATTCCGAATTCCTAGATGAGTACTCTTTATTTGTCATGCGTGCTTCTATCCTGAGAGTGGATTCCATCAATGAGCACAGAGACCAGGGCTTCAGCCAGTGCGTGGCGGTGTTCCGCGGTGGGCGGAGGCTCAACACCGCGGGTTACCGGTACTACCAGCGAAAAAAACATTCCCATTGCAAAGCGGGAGACCAGATCGGGGTCTATTGATTGGAACAAGCCCTTCTCGATCCCTTTCGAGAAAAAGTCTCTTAAAATCCCGGAGATCTGCTGCAGGCGGGCTGTGACGTATGTTTCCAGGATATCGTCATCTATCCAGGCTTCGGCGATGAGGGCGCGGATAAAGAACACACGGGATGTGAACACGTCTATTGTTTTGTCAACCAACTCGACAAAGGCGTCACGGCTGAGAAGGGCGGTGGCTTCATGGAAATCGGAATCAAACAACTGCTTATATTCATCCATTAAGGCAAGCATGATCTCGCGCTTACTGTCGAAGTAGTTATACAAGGTGCTTTCTCCGATATCGGCCTCATTGGCGATATCTTTGGTGGTTGCCGCGGAAAATCCCTTGGCTGCAAAGATACGAGTCGCAGCCGTGATGATCTCTTCTTTTTTACGCTGTACCTGGCGTTCGCGTCTCGTTGAAGCATGGGTTAATGGGGTCTTTTGCATGTTTTCAATCCCTTTGTCTTTAATGGAGAGTTACATATTATTTAATGAATACTTGTTCGTAACACGAGTAATTATTCGTAAAACGAACATAATATACAATTTGTAGAGATGTAAGTCAAGTTTAAATAATTCGTATAGTCAATAATGGATATTAGCGATTAGAAATTAGAGAGTCGAAAACTGGTAGCAATACCCTCTCGCTAGGCGGACAGGAACTTTTCCCAGAGAAATTGGAGAAGGCTCTTGGAAATATTATTTTGGATTTTCGAGGCACATAAAGACCCGAAATCCTGATAATTGAAAATATGCTTTCAGGACGTTCTAGGTATAATTATTATGATTTTCCGATGCGTATTAAGACCTTTAAAATTAAACCCATTGTGTAATAAAACGCATTTATTTTTACCCTAGCTTGAAACCACTCATGTTAATCAATTATTTCGTTAACCCTCTGAGGGCAAGCGAGCCACTTCTGCATTTGCTTGAGAATACAGTGGTTACCAATCCCGAAGGCCACGAGTTGTTCATTCCGCATGGCGCAGATTGGGCGATAAGAAATTAAAAGTTGATTTTTAGGAAAAGATAATGGAAAATATTTCCGTGTTATTCTTTGCTACTCTGCGTGACCGGGTTGGGACTAGATCGATCCAAATGCAAATCCCATCCGGGATGACGGTGGCAGGCCTGAGAACCTTGTTAAGTGAGAAGCTCCCTGCACTAGCAGGTTTGGTGGACCATTCGCTTGTGTCCATTAACCAGGAATATGTATTCAACGAAAATGAGATTCCGGATGGGGCGGAGGTTGCCCTGTTCCCGCCTGTTTCCGGGGGGTGAAGTGGATGATTTCGATGTTACTTTATGAATCACTAAGAGTAGTGTTTAATATAATCCACCCCAAAACAAGTTAATATTCGCGCTGTTCCAATTTTTTGGTAACCGTCAAAACGATAGCCGATACAAATATCAAGACGACAGATAAAACCAGCGCCACGCCTAGGTTTTGTTCGAAGCCCACGTAGATCGCTACGGGCATGGTCTGGGTGGTTCCCACAAGGTTGCCTGCAAAAAGGATCGTTGCGCCAAATTCTCCCAGCGCACGCGTCCAGGCCAGGATGGCGCCGCTGGCGAGGGCGCGTGCTGCAAGCGGGATCATTACCTCATTGAACAGCTGCCGCTGGCTGGCACCTTCCACATGAGCCGCCTCTATGAGTTGATGGTCGATCTCTGAAAAGCCAAGACGAGCCGACCTTACGTACAAGGGCGCAGCCACAAAAGTTTGAGCCATCACGACGGCCACCGTGGTGAACGGCAAACTGATCCCCAGAATGTTCAATGCCGGTCCGAAATATCCATTGCGGCCAAATGCAATCAATAAGGCCAGTCCTGCCACGGAAGGCGGCAGAACGATCGGCAAGTCAAGGATAAGCTCGAGCCAGGATTTAAATTTAAATTTCCAAAGTGACAGC
>CAZPCR010000022.1:0-15926 GCA_964585035.1 uncultured Anaerolineaceae bacterium | reverse complement strand
CGGGTTGCAACGGCATCGGTAGGTAACCCCGACCAGGACTACTGGTATGTGGATGTACTTTCCAGCCAATGGAAAGGCGTCCGCATTTCCTCCTGCTCAGACACCTGGGATTCCTTCCCACCTGTTGGCGGTCCCCCCGATTGGCTCAGCTCACCTCAAGATCCAGCCCACCTGAGCAGCGACATTCCATATAACTATCTCTCTGCCAATCTGATCCTGCAGGGTGTTGTGGATGCGAGCACCTGTTTGGATGACGGCATCACTCCCAATGGAGGTGCCAATCAATGCGGACAAGAATCTGCACGCCCTGCAGTGGACGACTGGCAGAACCAGTTTGATTCGCTCATTATCGATACGGCCCAGCATACCGGAGTCCCGGCCAGGTTACTCAAGAACCTGTTCGCACGAGAAAGCCAGTTCTGGCCGGGCGTGTTCAAAGCCGGCTCGGATGCTGGCCTTGGGCAGCTTACCGAAAACGGCGCAGATACGACTTTACTGTGGAACCCGTCTTTCTACGACCAGTATTGTCCCCTCGTATTGTCTTCGGAAACCTGTAGCAAAGGGTACTTGCATTTAAAGCCCAAAGATCAACTACTCCTGCGGGTATCCCTGGTGAAAAGCGTCAATGCAAACTGCGATGATTGCGCTCTCGGCATCGACTTGAGTCGGGCGAACTTCAGTGTGGACGTGTTCGCCCATACCCTGCTCGCCAGTTGTGAGCAAACGGGACAGGTCGTCTACAACGAGGTGCGGCAGTCGCCGGGCGATGTGGCTTCCTATGAAGACCTGTGGAAGTTTACGCTGGTGAACTACAACGCCGGACCCGGTTGCCTGTCTCTGGCTCTGGACGGCGCCTGGAACTCAGATCATCAGCTCACCTGGGACACGGTCTCTTCTCACTTTACCGACGTGTGTGCGCCTACAAAAGATTATGTGAACGATATCAGCCAGAGTAGTTCAGATGAAAAACAGAAGTAACGGATACTTGATAACCTTTTCGTTTCACAATTTCTATATCCCGCCATTCCACCATATCAACCTAAGAGAATACTTTGGGTCTGTACTGCAGAGCCTCAGCCAGGTGCGCCGCCTGGATTTGCTCACACCCCGCAAGGTCTGCGATCGTACGAGCCAACTTCAAGACCCGGTGATATCCTTCGGGCAAGCAGGCATCAAGCCTGCATTGCCCACAACGGCGCACGCAGCGCCGTTGCGATACTTTGAGTCATTTCCCATCTACTCTGGCGACTTACGAAAAACCTCTCGGTCGATACTGTAATGCTTCAGCGATATGTGCCGCTTGCATTTGTTCACATCCCGCCAGATCCGCGATCGTCCGTGCCAACTTGAGCACTCGGTGATACCCTCGCGCTGACAAATTCATCTGCCCCATCGCAGCGCGGATCAAGCTTTCCCCCGCTTCGTCCAGTTTACAGAACAGCCGCACCTCTCCCACTCGCATGTCAGCATTGGATATCACATTCGTTGGCTTCATTTTCGCGAACCGTTCGCCCTGTATCTGTCTCGCTGCCTCAACTCTTTCGCGGATCGCCTCCGATGACTCCCCCAATCGGTCGCTGCTCAACTTCTGATAATCCACCCGCGGCACTTCCACATGAATATCTATCCGGTCGAGAAGTGGTCCTGATATCCGCTTTTGATATTTCGTCACCGTCGAAGGCGCGCAGGTGCAAGCTTTTACAGCATCCCCATAATAGCCGCAAGGGCAGGGATTCATCGCGGCGACCAGCATGAAGTTTGCAGGAAAGGTCAACGAACCCTGGGCGCGGCTGATGGTTACCACTTTATCTTCAATGGGCTGGCGCATGACTTCAAGTACTCGTGTGCCAAATTCTGGAAGTTCATCCAAAAACAAAACACCGCGGTGCGCAAGGGAAATTTCCCCCGGGTGTGGCCAATTTCCCCCGCCCACCAGACCGGCGTGGCTGATTGTGTGGTGCGGTGCTCTGAATGGTCTTGTGCGGATCATCATCTCGGGCGGCAACGCGTCGGCCACCGAATAAATCCTGGTTACATCCAGTGCCTCTTCCACTGACATTCTAGGCAGGATGCCTGGCATGGCTCTTGCCAGTAAGGTTTTGCCCGCGCCCGGAGGCCCAACCATAATAACATTATGCCCACCGGCTGCCGCCACTTCCAGTGCGCGTTTTACATGTTCCTGCCCTTTGATCTCCCGGAAATCTGTTGGTGCAGGCCCCGCCACGGCTTCCGCTTCTATGTACGGAAACAGCTTGATGCATTCCTGCTTGATCAAATGCAAATACAGGCTGCGCAAGGAAGATACCGGATAAACTTCTATATCGGGAATAAGCGCTGCTTCGGGTGCATCTACAGCGGGAACAAAAATACGCTTAAATCCATTTTGGCGCGCGGTGGCTGCCATCGGCAGGATTCCACGTGCGTGCCTCACCGTTCCTTCCAATGACATTTCTCCGATCACCAGTGCATCATCCAGGCAGTTTGGTGGGATCAGGCCTTGCATCGATAATACGCCGATAGCGATTGGCAAGTCATAGGCTGGCCCTTCCTTACGGACGGAGGCTGGTGCGAGATTGACCACGATGCGTTCGCGTGGATATCGCAAAAGGGCGTTCTTCACCGCGGACTGGACCCGCGACCGGCTTTCCTGGACGGCCTTATCAGGCAGGCCTACAATATCAGTTCCCGGCAGCCCCTGGGTGGTATCCACCTCTACCTCCACAATCACGCCTTCCAGGCCAATCACAGCACATGAATATATGCGCGCAAGCATTGGGAAAGTGTAGTCGAGGGCACAGGGAAAGTCAATCACTCAGAATCAAAAACGATCGAATATTTGAGTAATGATAATTCGATATCACTTCACTTTATTTTCCAATTCTTATAACCGACACTACTTATTACTCACAATAATCCGATTAAGCTCTTGCCCGACTTCTTTACTAAAGATGTTTGCACCTCTAATATTCATGTGATTTCCATCCCACCAGAAATTCAAATTATTATCAAGCTGCGGGTCCTGGCTGTAATCCAGGAAATATATGTTTTTATATTTTCGAGAAAGCTGCGAATAAAATTCAATGGCCGTTTTTCTTTGTCCTTCGTCAATTTCCCCTTTCATATACGGCGGAAATATTAAAACCAAAGGCAATCCTCTGTTATTCGCAAATTGCAGTAGTTCGTCAAACTTTCTTTCCCTGCCGGCAATTTGGGAAAGATCAAAATGTATGACCGGAGATGAGTAGGGCAGGGATTGCGGTAATTGACCATTGACTTGCCCTTTCTTCAATTGAGCTCCATTTACAAGGACATAGTCGGGCCTTTGTATGGTCAATACCTTGGATATTTTAAGCGGTTCAACTATATTGTTGCCATTTTTGATTCTATTAAATATATTCTTATAATCCAACAAAATTGTGGGGATTTGCTGCTTATATACCGCGCTTGAAAAGAACCAGTAATATAACGATTCGTCCCAACTTGAATTGAATAAATTAAAGGCATTGCCGGAGTCGTTGCGATAGGGAAGGAATAGCTCCGTTTTAAATCGCAGGAGGCTGGGATCCAAGGAACTCAGATCCGCCTCGAAAACAACAAGTTTCGGTGTTTTGTTGTAACGAAGATAGTCTTCCAATGTAAATTCTTGCTGCTCGAAATTCGAGCCATCATTTCCTAGATTCCAAGCGGTTTCACCGGTTGTATGTTGAATAATCTCAGGATTGATATGGAGACTCGTTCTTGAACTTCCGAAAAACACAATATCGGCATTAATTTCACCGTGATACATCCGGTTAAGACTTCCGATATCTTCGGTTAAAGCGATTTTAGGTTGAAGCGACCAGAAAAAGAACGATGAAAGCAATGTATCGCAAATTTTTAGAATAATAAGGAAAAGGAGAAATTTATACAGGAACTTTGCCATAGACATCCTCAAAATTGAAAGTAAATGAAATTCCTCGTGCTGACGTCTACAGACAGTAAAACAATACCAAATGTGGCTAAAACATAAAGCCCCCAACGTATCATCACAGGTAAGTTGTCAAATATTTGGTGGAGATCAAGACGGCTGCTTAATAGTTCGATGATTAACAAAAAAACTATTAATAATATCGACAACAGGATGTTGCCTTGATTTAAACCACCGTTAAAAATAAAGGGTTTAAGTAATTTATTTACATCGTGAGCCCAGATTGCAGATACATAGTATACGATGTTCAGTTGTGCAATATTCCCAAGCAATAGGAAAGCTTCGCTTACATTGTTCGCACGAAAAAAGATCCACCCAAAACAAACCAACACAAAGGTCATAAAAGTCTGGAATGCATAATACATTCTGGAAATGATTATTAATCGGAAGTTCTCGAAATATCTATCGATGCGGGGCCTAAATTGGTTTTCAAAGGCCAAATAATTACCGTGCAAACATCCCCAAATTACAAAAGTCCAGTTTGCGCCGTGCCATATTCCACACACAAGCATTGTGATCAAGGGTGGAGAGAACCGAACAACCCATTCGGGTAGACTCTTTTGCCGTAAAAGTCTCCTACGCAGGGGGAAAAAAATGTAATCTCGCAACCAGGAAGAAAGTGAAATGTGCCAGGAATTCCAGAATTTTTGTATCGAGTTGGAAAAATAGGGACTGTCAAAGTTTTCTGTGAGTTCGAAACCCATCATTTTTGCTGCACCTAAAACGATATCTGTATATCCGGAAAAATCACAATATAATTGGAATGCAAAAAAAAATATTGCAAGCAGGATTGGAAATCCCTTGAATTCTGTTGGGTGATTAAAAACCTGGTCAACATAAATTGCCAACCGGTCGGCAATTACGATTTTTTTGAACACACCCCATGCTATTCGTTTCAAGCCATAACGAGCATTGGCGTAATTAAAATCAGTGGGGTTCGAAAATTGCGGGAGTAGGTTCTTTGCTCGTTCAATGGGCCCTGAAATTTGTAATGGAAAAAACGAAGTAAACAACGCAAATTTACCAAGCTGATTCTCACTTTTTTGAAAACCTTTATAGATATCAAGCAAATACGCAATGACTTGAAGTGTGTAGAAGGAGATACCGATAGGGGCAGCGGGAATATTTGGATGGAAAAGAACTTGCCGATAATTAAGCCATATTAAGACATTATCAATTTGCCCTGACAAGAAAACTACGTATTTGAAATAAATAAGTGGCAACAAATTAATAACTATGCCCGCGATTAAATAGATCTTTCGTTTCTCAGGGAGTACGTCCCTACTAAGTTCTTTGCTGATATAAAAATTAATCAAAATCGAGAGGGCAATAAATATAATATAATTCGGCCCCCAGCTCATATAAAAATAGCAACTTGCAACCAACAGGATAAACCATCGAAACCGATAAGGAACGGAAAAATAAAGGATTACAGTAATGCTAAGAAATATCGCAAAATAAAATGAGCTAAGCTGCATAATGATTTCCTGAACAAGTAATTATTTATAAATACCCCGTTATTTGTGCAATTCGAAGATTTGGACTCGCCACCGGTCTTCGTAAACTACTTTCTCAGGCAGGTCTATACTATCTGTTACCAGCAATCCTCTGGCGGTATTTATCTCTTCTATCCCGCCGGCCGGGTCAATCACAGCAGTTGAATACACACGTGCATGCATTAGGAAAGTGTAGCCGAGGGCACAGGGAAAGTCAATCATTGGTACCAGGGTCGTTCGAATAAAACTCAAATCAAAATTTACATTCAAGAATTGGAAGAAGAAGAAGAATCTCTGAAAAATAAAAAGCCCCTCGCGGGGCTTGGTTTTACAAATTCACCGGTTTTCCGGTGCTTGCCGATTTGATCAATGCCAGGATAACCGCCGTATTAGCTCGACTGTCGAGCAGGCTGACCCGCGGCGGCCTGCCCAGTAAGATCGCGTCAGCCATATCCTCAACTTCACCGATATAAAGCTCACTTCCCAGGATTTTGATCGTCTCGGTCCGGTCGGATCGCTTTAAATATATTTTCTCGTCACGGCCAGGTTTGAATGGTTCTGGGATATTCAATGTTCCCTGAGAACCGATAATCTCGACTTGTGCTCGAAATGGGGTTTGGAAACCACTATCGAATTGTGCATAAATCTCGTTTGGAAAACGGATCTGCCCAAAGAAGGAAACGTCTGCTCCGCCTGCACCCATCACCTGCCAGCCGAAAACCTCCATCGGTTCTGCGCCGATCATCGCTCGTGCAAAACTGATCGGATAGCAACCCACGTCCCAGATGCTGCCACCCCCGGTCTCTTTCTTCGACCGGATATCATTCTCGCGCGTGAGGGTGAATGTGAAGACTCCTTTCACGGCTTGCAATTCACCAAGCATTCCACTATCCACCATCTCTTTCACTTTCAAAGTCTGCGGTTGGTGACGATACATAAATGCTTCGGCGAGCACTTTGCCTGTTTCTCGTGAAGTCGAGATCATTGAATCTGCTTCGGCAAGGCTTAGTGCAATCGGCTTCTCGCATAAAACGTTTTTTCCTGCCCTTAATGCTTTGATGGTCCATTCCGAATGCAGGTGGTTCGGAAGTGAATTGTAGATTACGTCGATCTCCGGGTCGTTGATCAATGCCTCATAACTCCCGTGCGCGCGCGGGATCTTCCATTCACGCGCATACTCCTCGGCGGAAGTCTGATTCCTTGAACCCACAGCCATTAATTTATTACGTTTGGATGCCCTGAGCGGCTTTATAAGAGCACGGTTGATATTGGCAGTCGAAAGTAAACCCCAATTCAAAACTTTGTCAGTCACATCTTCCTCCTGTATCGTTATACCTAAAAGTTATTACCATAATGAAAGCTTGAAGATTCAGGTTTCCACAGCCCCAATCGTGGCACCATCGCGAAGACCCTTATGAAGTTCAAGGATCTTCGCGTAATATTACATCCTCATACCTGGTCTTCGGGGACCCTGTGAGTCGTTACTTGGCGTAAAACCTTTTTTATTTTTTAGCAGGGCTATAAATCCAAATTTATATCCTATCGTAGATAAATCTCTACCAATAATGATGGACCAATTCACGGATTCGGCTATCATAGATTGCCTTGATCTTAGACATGGTAGCTTCTGAAAGTGCCGGCAGTTCCGCTGCCTGTACATTCTGCTCAGCCTGGGCAGGATTCCTTGCTCCGGGGATGGCGCAGGTCACTTCGTCGAACATCAAGATCCAACGCAGGGCGAATTGCGATAAAGACATTCCCTGAGGACTCAATGCGCGTAGTTCTTCCACAGCTTGCAAACCTGTTTGATAATCAACCCCCGAGAATGTTTCGCCGCGGTCGAAGGATTCGCCATGCCTGTTAAATCCGCGATGATCGTCCGCTCCAAATTTAGTGTCCGCCTTCATCTTACCTGTAAGCAGGCCGCTTGCCAGGGGGACGCGCGCAAGGATACCAACCCTTCGTTGTTTGGCTTGCCCGAAGAACAGTTCTGCGGGACGCTGGCGGAAGATATTAAAGATGATCTGCACCGTTTGCACATTGGGATATTCGATGGCCTTGAGCGCTTCTTCCACTTTTTCAACGCTAACCCCGTAATAACGAAGTTTCCCTTGTTTCACCAGGTCATCCAGAACTCCGAAGACCTCCGGCCTATAATAAACGTCTGTTGGCGGACAATGAAGTTGGAGCAGGTCGAGCGCATCAGTGTCCAAGTTCTTCAGGCTACGTTCGATAAAGTTGGTCAGGTTTTTCCGGTTATACCCCTCCCCTGTATGCGGGTCGAGACGCCGACCTGCCTTGGTTGCAACATAGATGGTTTCGCGGCGTTCACGACGAAGTTGGGCAACAAGACGTTCGCTTAGCCCATCACCATAAACATCTGCCGTATCTATGAAATTCACACCTAGGTCAATGGCACGATGCAAAGCGGCCAGCGATGCTTTGTCATCCACAGTCCCCCAGCTTCCGCCGATTGCCCAGGCGCCAAAACTAATCTCAGACACTTTCCATCCCGTACGGCCAAGTTCACGATATTTCATGTTTCTCATCCTTAATAAGAAGATCGGGTACTTCCCGATGTACGGTTGATTTTTTATCCTTTAAACGCGCCTGCGATCAAACCTCGCCGAAAATAAATTCCCAGAAAAATGTTGACCAGTCAGGGTTCACATCCTTTTCATGTCAACTTCATGTTTAATTGTATGACAAAATTGGATTTTATACAGCTTCAGAGGTTGGTAATCTACTCAGTTCCACTTCCTTTTCAACATAAGTCGGATTGGTGAGTATCTCGTCAACCACAACAGCAACGGCACCGAACACACTGGCATCCGGACCAAAAGCAGAAATATTTATTTCGGTCTGATTTACTGTTTCACCCATAGCATGTTTGTTCACACTTTGCCGGATCGATGGCAACAGATACTTACCTGCCAAGCTGATCGGTCCGCCAATGATGATCTTTTCAGGATTAAAAATATTCACCAGGCCTGCCAGACCGATCCCCATGGCTGTGCCAGCCTCCGCCAGGCTCTCGAGCGAATAGACGTCGCCCTCGTCTGCTGCCTGCTTAATGATCGATAGGGAAAGCGGAGCGTTTTGCATTTCCATTAGAGAAGATATCAGATTGCTCGGCTTTGTATTCATCCGTTCTTGTACACGTTCCACAATGGAAAGTTGATTTGCGTAAGTTTCCCAACAACCCAGGTTTCCGCAGTGACACGGCTTTTGAAACGGCTCGGTGATTATGGGTGTATGTCCGATTTCCCCTGCGTATCCACCTATCCCGCGGTACAAATGACCGTTCAGGAATAGACCTCCACCCAACCCGACCCCGGCAAAAACAAAGAGGAAATCTCTCAGGTGTTGGGCCGCGCCGAATAAATGCTCGGCGATGGCAGCGGCATTCGCATCATTTTCAATAAAAACTTTAAGGCCAGTACTGCTTGAAAATATACGTCGGAAGGGTACATTACGCCACTGAAGATTGGGCGCGAAGATCAATACACCTTCATCCAAGTCGACGGTTCCGGGTATCGAAAAAGAAAGTCCCAATACCCTCATACCTGAATGGCGGGATTCAAGGATCATTTCATCCATGAGCCCTTGTGCCTGACCCAAAGTCTTCTCCTGCGAAGCAGTCGGGTCGGCTATGATCTGCTTTCGGTTGAGGATCCGGCCTTTAAAATCTGCCAAAACCACTGCCACAAAATCCACACCCAATTCAACGCCCACCACCGCGCCAACTTTTGGATTTATCTCCAATTGGGTGGCGGGTCTGCCGGTCCCTACAGAGTTGATCCCTGTTTCGTGAATGAGTTTGCGTTCAAGCAGATCGTCAACGAGACTTGATATTGTTGACTTATTCAATCCAGTTCTAACCGCCAGTCTGGCGCGTGAAAGTGGCGCTTCGCTGTAGACTATACGCAACACCGAAGATAAATTAATTTCACGAATAAAAGCATGATCAGCTGTGTTCTTGTTGTCCATGGAAAAATTAGAATGTTGTGACAACTAACTAATATCATTATATACCTTAGGAACCATTTGTCAATCTAACTAATAGAAATATGATAAGAATATGATATTCTCATTAACAACATTGGAAAAAATTTCTCCCCCCCCCTTCAATAGCTGCGCATTTATTTAAATAATCCCTTCCTCAAAAACTATGAACGGGTGCAAAATGGATATAATTCGCCAATGCGTCAACCACCTCCCCTTATTCGCTGGACGCGCTCATCAACAATTTTGATGAGTAGTTTCTTTCTTGTAATCTTCCTTATTATCTACATCTGGTGGCCGTTGGCTGAACAAGTCCTATCATACATAAAATGGAATGGCCCTTGGTGGCTGTATATGGACTGGCTCCTGATCGGCATTTTCCTGTTCATGTCGTTCACCATTGTCGCCCGCGCCGACTTGCGCATAGATAGCCTCATCATCATTGTCGCGACCATAGGTGGACTGGTAATCGAATCATGGGGTACACAAACCAACCTGTGGTTCTATTACACTTACGAACGGCCTCCTCTCTGGATCGTCCCCGCCTGGCCAATCGCTACCTTATCCATCGATCGCCTCACACGTGCCCTCAGTTATTTCCTGCCAAAGAACAGACCGCAGCTCTATCGGATTCTCTATTGGTTCACATTTGCTTCCTTCTTTTTATTGATGCTTTTCTTTGTGGTTCCTACATTTAATAAATCGTATACGGTTCTCGCAGTTTTACTGTGTGCAGTTCTTATCACCACAACGATTGATTACCGCCTGGCTTTCTTGATATTTGCCGCAGGCTCAGGCCTCGGATATTTCCTGGAGTTGTGGGGCACTACACGCCAATGCTGGACCTATTACACTTTCCAGACCCCACCTTTGTTCGCAGTAATGGCACATGGCATGGCCGCGTTCGTATTCTGGCGCTCAGGCTTATTACTCAAATGGATGGGTCAAAAAATACAGCTGGCGTTTGTTGGTAGAAAAACCGATGAATTGACATGAGGGAATGAACCCTGGAAGATATAATCAAACATCATTCTTAGTTTAAAAGGAGGCTGAAATGTCAGCAATCGGCGATCTATTGGGAGTGCTCGCAAAAACCACTCAGCCGGGTGAAGGAACATCTGTTGGACATAACGTATTATCCAATGCCCTTGGCGGAATCTTAGGCACCAGCCAGGGCAGCGGACAGGCTGATCAGGTGCTAGGGTCTTTGGAACAAATGATTGCAGGAGGCGGACAAAGTAAAGTTCAGAATATGAATATGACCGGGGAAGACCCGATGTTGAACCTGGTCCAGCCGGTGGCTGAACAGTTAAGCCGGAGAACGGGTCTTCAACCAGAAACATCCCGGGCTGTTGTTTCGTTGATCCTCCATCGCATGCTCACGAGCCACCCATCAATGGGAAGCAAAAATGCGAGCCTGAACTTATCTGAGATTTTTCAACAAATGGCCACTTCTGGAGGCGTCACCCCCGACACATTGCATAATAGTGGCCTGGTAAACGACTTGATAAATGCCAGCGGCATGGATAAACAAGCTTCAATCAAGAATTTAAGTGAAGCCTTTAATCTTCTGAATAGCCACGTCCAAAACCCTACTCACCAATAAATCTGAACACTGAAAAAATCCATATTGGTTGCTTCAATCCGCTGAATCGTTGTTCTACGTTTACTTGCAAAATTCAACGGCTGTCTCCAGATAGATCTCCGCACAATCCTCCACGCTTTGCAGGTCAACCCATTCTTCGATCGCATGTGCCCCACCGCCCGAAGGTCCAAAAAGGATCGACGGGATACCCGCTGCCCAAAGTGTCGCCGCATCCGTCCAAAATGGAACGCCTGATATTTCGGTAGCCTGCTTCAGCACCTTATTCGCCGATCCCTTTACCACATTAACAATAGGGGAGTCTTCCGGAGTTTCCATTGGGGGACGTTCAAGCGCGATACGAACATCTGCCTTGAAAGTTGGGTCCGAGCGCTGTAATCGCTGGATGATTTCCTGCACTTCTGTTTCTACCGTTTCCTGGTTCTCTCCAGGAAGTGTGCGCCGCTCAATGGAAAGCACGCAGCTATCCGGGTAGCTCGACAGCTCCCGGCCGCCATTAATTAATGCGGCGTGCAACGAACCACTTCCGAGCCATTTGTGTGTTGGATGAGAACGAAGTGTTTGGTCAAGCTTGTCCAATTCCACCAGCACGCGTCCCATCCTGGCGATCGCATCGATGCCCAGGTCCGGTCGCGAGCCGTGTGCTGCAACACCGATTGTTTCCACATCAAGCCACACAAACCCCTTGTGCGCCAGGATAAGTTTCATTTCAGTAAATTCCGCTACTATGGCAGCATCAGCTTGGTAACGTTTAGCAATATCCATGGTTCCAAGGCCTGCATATTCTTCGTCCATCACTGCAGTTAAGATAACGTCCCCGCTCAGTTGTTTCTGTTTCGCATTCTTAACCGCGAACATACATGCAGCCAGCCCTGCTTTCATATCATACGCTCCGCGTCCATAGAGGCGACCGTTATTAACATAAGGTTGGTGGGCGCGCGTCATGCCTATAACGCCCACTGTATCGATGTGACCGTTCAACATTAATGATTTACCACCTCCTGTTCCACGAGCGATGGCAACCACACTTGGCCTTCCGGGGAGAGGTTCGTGCAGACGCACTTCCAAACCCGCTTGTTCGCCCCAATTGGCGATGAAATGAGCGATCTCTGCTTCGCCTGGGCTGCCGGGGATCAGATCGGGGTTGATAGAATTTATTGCGACGAGCTCGCTTAAGAGTTTTTCAGGTGTGTCCATTCGCTGGTTCATCCTTTTATTTCTTGGTCCGGTTGGTGATTTATATCATTCGAATTATAGACCATCACCCCACCTTCACCCTTTCATGAATTGGATGGAGTAGACTGTTCTTTTACCCTCGAAAAGCAAATACAACCCTTTCTCTTCAATCAGCCTTTATTGAATCTCAAAGTGATTTGGAATGCTATAATATTTAACCGATCCGGTACGTTATGCTGGGTAGAATAATCCAATGTTAACCCGAAGAGATTTTTTAAAGTTGGCTGGTGTGGGTGGTGGAGTGATGCTTCTGAATGCGTGCGCACCGAAGCCAGTTCCCGCTACGCCAATCCCGACAGCGACTCCCGATCCGGCAAAAAAATACCTGGGAAGGAATCTTTGCTTCGTATTATGGGATCACCAACTGGCGCAATACAATTATCAGCCACGCAATCTTAAGAATCCTGTCCCGGAGACATGTCCACTATATTCGGGTGCCAAAAATCCGGTGACGCCTGCATGGGAAACGTATTGGAGAGGCATCCTTCATTTATGTAATCCCAATATGGGTGATGCCGATTTTGAACGCTCTTGGAGTAGCCTGGTAGTCTCAGATCGGGCCTTCACGAATTCCAGCGGACCTGAAACCGGAGATTTTGCCCTGCACAGCCTGACTTGCGGAGGCGCTACGCATGAATTAGTCTCCAATTTTCCGGAAAAAACTCCCAGAGGATGGTATATGAGGATTTACACACTAAATAGCGAAAAAGATCCTCCAGTCATCCCGGCACAAGCTGATGATATCGACATGACTCGGCACTTCTTTGCAACATCCGGAAGCAACGTTCTCCTGCCGGATGGCAGTTATGGAGTGTATGGCTTCCCACAATTCGAGAACTGCATCATTCCGCTAGTTAGCCCATCAGATACTGACCTAATTGATATGTCGAGGGTCAGAACGGTTTCCGACCTTCAGAAGCCCTATAATCCCTAGATTTCCCCACAAATCATTAGATTAAAAATAAAATCAAATACTTTTCTAACATAAAGTGCAACGACTAATACCAGAGATTGGTCTACTTAAAGAACCCATTATGCTCTTTTATTTATATTTATCCGCAGACTTTTGATAAAGTTTGGATAAAACGTATTTTAGGATTAAATTAAAAATCACATTTGCAAGTAACCGACAATTTACTGATCTTCCAAGTCGGTTTGGTGACATTAGGGAAAAGGTTGCCACTTTTCATGCTACACTGATTAGGCGTTATTCCCAATTATGTTAACTAAATAATTTAAGAAGGCGCATTGAAAACTCACCCGCGAGCATCTACTTTCGGCGGGTTTCTGAGATTCAGAATTCAAGAATATCTGATCTTAAAATCCGTTATCAGCTGTCGGGAATAATCAAATTTAAGGAGAATGTAAGTATGAATAAACGTTTTGCAACTTTTATGGCTTTTCTGGTTATTGTCTTCGCTCTGTCGGCCTGCGGATCGTCAGCCCCTGCCGGCGTTTCGAACTTGGTCCTGTCAACAACAAAGGGAGGCACAACCAATACAACCACTTTTGCTCCAGGGGATACGATTTATCTTTCCTCCGATTTCAACCAAGTGGATAAAGGCACAAGCTTTGATATAAAGTGGTTTGCTTTAAACGTGTCAGGACAGGATGCAGCTACTCCATTCGTCACGAGCACAGTTGTGTATGATGGCACCGGGAACAACACTTTAAATGCCCAGGTCAATAGTACGACGGGTGGCTTTCCAGTGGGAGATTATAATGTTGAGATTGATATGAACGGCGTTAAAGCGGCGGAACAGGCCTTCAACATCCAATAATTAATCGGTTCGCCTCCTCAGAAATTGCGAGGCGAGCTTGATTTTATTTACTTGTTCGAATAATTTGCCATACCCAAGGTAACAGTAAAGGGTGTGGTATTTTTTATATAATTTTTTAACTACTTAAGTTGACTGCTTTATATTCCTAAAAGTGTAAAGCGTATAATAATCATATATCAATTTACATCTACTAAATATTCTTTGAAAAGGATAAATTCATGCAAGGTAAACAAACCAGTTCAATGCGTACTCTCGGAAAAACAGACATCCATGTCACTCCCATCGGGTTGGGATTGATGGAATTCTCCGGCGGCGGGGGCATGATGGGTTCGGCTTTTCCGGTGATTGATCAGGATGAAAAAAATGCAATTGTCAAGGCAGCGCTCGATGGCGGCATCAACTGGTTCGATACGGCTGAGCTTTACGGGTCGGGTATATCCGAAACATCGCTTTCCAAAGCATTAAAATCCGCTGGAAAAAAAGATCAAGAGGTCGTTGTAGCTACCAAATGGTGGCCGCTTTTAAGGACAGCCCGCAATATTCCGCGCACAATCCAAGACCGGTTACGTTTTCTGGATGGGTTTACGATCAGCCTTTACATGGTTCACCAACCATTCAGTTTCTCATCGCCGGAGGCGGAAATGGAAGCGATGGCCGACCTGGTTGAGTCTGGCAAGATTCGCTCAGTGGGCATCAGTAATTTCAACGCCGGACAGATGCGCCGGGCTCACGAAACATTGCAGAAGCGCGGACTTCCGCTGGCTGTGAACCAGGTTCGATACAGCTTGTTGGATCGTTCCATCGAAAAGAACGGCATTCTAGATACCGCCCAAGAACTGGGCGTTACGATCATGGCATATACCCCATTGGCATCAGGACTATTGACTGGGAAGTATCACAAGAACCCTGAGCTGTTTAAGAAGAAATCCTGGTTTTGGCGCGCCAGGCTACAGGGCGGCCTCAATAAAAGCCGGTCGCTCGTGATGGCTCTGGAAGAGATCGGCCTCATATACAACGCCACCCCTGCCCAAGTTGCCCTGAATTGGGTGATCAATTCGCATGGCGACACGATTGTGACCATTCCTGGCGCTACCAAAGTTAGCCAGGCAGAGGAAAGCGCGGGGGCCATGAAATTCAAATTGACTGACGAGGAGATGGCCCGGCTTAATGAACTGTCACTCAACCTGAGTTAATTTGCCCGTTGAGTCCATGCCTGATTAGCAGCAAGCTTCCTTATATCTAAATATCTAAGTTTTCTCCATGAGAATATCGTGACTCATAGGCCGGTCAATAGACTTTGTTATTTTCCAGCCGGCGTGTTGGCCAAGCTCAGTAAATGCTTCCAGGCTGCGGAGCTTGAGTGCCGCCTGACTGGCGCTGTTCATCAGGCGACCCGTATCATCGGCACGGGTCACCGTCCCGACCGCAACAGCCGAGTTTGAGGTAACTTCATAGAGCGTTCGAAGGTTCGCAACGATTTCGTTATCGGAGCCGTATTCGAACAATGCGCCTTCCGATGAAGCAGCCACGATAACTTTCTTACCATCGAAGGATTTCACAAGCTCACGCATTACAGTCGGGTCAGACCAGTCATATTTTATATGGTCAAACCGGATGTCAAGTCCGTGCAGCGGGCCATTATCAGCCATAAGGGATTTGAGCGTCCGTGCCCCGAAATTGGGACCTATTTCGTCCAGATCCAGGATATGGATAAAGATACGTCGTCCGGCAAGCAAAACGGGATGATCTTTTTGGAGGAGGATCAATACATTAAAGCTGTCAACTCCAGTGCCGCCACCAATATTGATTAAATGTAATGGAGATTTTTCGTCCGAGCT
>CAZPCR010000021.1:0-16004 GCA_964585035.1 uncultured Anaerolineaceae bacterium | reverse complement strand
GGCAAAACGCACTTTACGGTTACCTCCTAATCCCATTTATCGCGATTTTTGGCCTTAGTCCAGTGATCGTCCGCACGCCAATGCTGATAAGCGGGATCTTAACACTACCCCTGGTATTTCTTGTCGGCCGAAAGACGATCAATACACAATTTGGGTTTCTATCCATGTTTTTTTTGGCTATTAGCCCATGGCATATCGTACTATCTCGATGGGGACTGGAATCAAATCTCTTCCCATTTATTTTCTTGATCGGCTTTTCCTGTTTGCTCTACCTGGAAAAAGACCGTAAGTGGTTTATCCCAGCTTGCTTATTCTTTGCTCTTTCGCTATATGCCTATTCTACGGCCTTCGCAATGGTACCTATATTCATGGTTTGCACGACAATAATCCTTCCTCTTACCCGAATTGCCAGAATCCGTGAATTAATACCCGGCTATTTGACATTTATCATTATTGCTATACCTATGGGAATTTTCGTGTTAATAAATGCCTTTGGTCTAAACAGCATAAAACTTGGGCCAATCACTTTACCCCGCCTGCCTGTTTCCGCCCGATTTATTACACAAGCGGTTATTTTTAATGGCAACCCTCTTCCAGGCTTACTTGGAAACCTTTGGACAACGCTCAGACTTTTACTCCTACAATCGGATGGATTAATTTCAAATACCGTTGAGCCATTTGGTTATTTTTACAAAATCACCTTCCCATTGGCATTAATAGGGATCATACTTCTTGTTCAATTTGATAAAACAACCTTGCCAGCCAAAAAAATGTTCCTTCTGTCCTGGTTCGGCGCATCATTTCTTATCGGTGTTATACAAGAACCTAATGTCAACCGGCTCAATATTATTTTTATCCCCATTATCCTCAGCATTGCCTATTGCCTTTTCTGGCTGAACAATTTTTTTAAGTTTGTTCTTCCAACCTCCATCTGCCTGCTTCTGGTTGGATTTATTTTATTTACAATCTCCTATCATGGAGAACCATACCGCCAGCAAATAAACTATAAATTCAATGCGGGGTTATTTTCCGCTCTGGAGTTAACAAAGCAATTCGAAAATAACCCAATCTGCATGACCGATAAAATAAATATGCCTTATATTTTTGCTTTATTCTCAGAGAAAAGTGACCCGCTTAATTATCTCGATACGGTTAAATATGTTGATCCGCAGGCACCTTTAAGGCAGGTAGCTTCCTTTGGGCGCTATACATTCGGCTGGAAGAACTGCATCGGATCCAAATCATTCGTTTATTTACTCCGATCTGATGAGATTCCACCTCCTCTAGGAGAAAGATACAAATTTGAATTCTTCGAAAATTTTGTGGTTTATTATCCCAAGACTTAAGCGGTATCCATTCTATGGATTTATTTTGTAGTTGCAACTTAGGTTAGAATATGCGGACGGCCTATGCAAGTGGATGTCTTATTGCGCCCGATGAAGAGCCGCTTTATGTCCGATTCCCTAAGATCTTTTCGCAAACTCACTACTTCATTTAAACTAAAGTTCCGAGATATCAATATACTCTGGACTATTGGAGCATTGCTCGGTCTGGGATTGGCTGTGCTGGTGCGTATACCACTGCTTAGTTTCGAATCGGTCGACTACTTCAATGAGCGGATCCAGATGTATCCGCTTATAAAACAACAAGGCTTCGCGGCGTTGGCAAATGCCACATCAAATTACAGCCCTCCATATTTCTATGCGCTCTATGTGGTCTCACGGTTCGCGCCAGGACTTCCAATGGTGATCGCAGTAAAACTACCTGCGCTGGTGGCTGACTTCATATGTGCTTACTTTGTATATCTAATCGTGAAATTAAAATTCGCCGGGGGTCAAGCCCCTCTATGGGCGGCTCTTGCGGTACTTTTCGCTCCAACCGTTGTGGCAAACAGCGCTTTCTGGGGACAAGTGGATAGTATGCATACAGCCGGGATCCTGGCTTGTATCTATTTCCTGTTAAAACGACAAAACTTCTGGGCCGTCCTTGCATTCGCTGTAGCTTTTACCATCAAACTCCAAAGCATCTTTCTGGCACCACTATTGCTCGCCCTGTTCCTGCGCGGCGAAATCTCGTGGAAGGTATTCCTGCTTGTACCGGGTGTGCTTTTTATTGCTGTGGTACCCGCTTGGATCGCGGGTCGACCCTTGCTGGAACTGTTTAGCATCTACTTGAACCAGGCATCCGAGTTCGAAATACTCACAATGAATGCAGCCAGCCTTTACACTTGGGTTCCGGGAACGAAGCAATTATTTGACGCTCTCTATCTTCCGAGCTTAATAATGGGCGCTACAGCTGCATTCCTGCTTGTTACTGTAATTTACAAAGGCCAGAGAAGGATTTCCTCTTCCCTTTTGTTGGAGTTAGCGCTTCTCTCGACGCTGGTTTTTCCTTTCTTTCTGCCGAAAATGCATGACCGCTATTTCTTTCCAGCCGACATCATCTCCATCGCTTTTGCAATGTACTACCCGCAATTCTTCTACGTCCCACTGGTTGTAATCGCTTCCTCGTCTTTGTCCTATCTTCCCTACCTGTTCGAGGTGGAGCCCGTGCCACTACCCATCTTGACTATGTTGTTGCTGATGGTAATCTGCATTCTGACTTATCACAGCATAAAACAACTCTACTTTCCTACAAACAACGCAGAAGAGAGCATGACCGCGGTACTCAGCGGAGGAGAGTATCCTGCGGTGCCAAAACAAATGGGAGACCATGCGTGAAAACTCTTAAGCAGATCAATTACCTAGATGTCCTGTTTGTTATTTTGGGAATCGGTTTGGCCGTAGCTCTCAGGTATAGTATGCTGGAATTCAAGTCTGTTGATTTCCTGAAATATACCAAAAGCTGGTACAACACATTGAAGGCCGGGGGGGTTTCGGCTTTCAGTCAAAACTTCTCCAACTATAACGTCCCATACCTTTATTTACTTTATCTCGTCATCCGATTCTTTCCCAACCTGCCGGCGGTCATCGCGACGAAAATTCCTTCCCTGGTAGCAGATTTTGTGATGGCTTGGCTGGCTTTCCAAGTCGTTCGCTTAAAATACATAAATTCGCCATTTCCTATGTTCGCTGCATTCGCGGTTCTGTTCGCTCCAACTATCGTATTGAACAGTGCGTTCTGGGGACAGGCGGATGCACTTTATACAACAGCGCTCGTGGCGTGCATATGCTTACTACTCATCCGGAAAGAGGCGTTGGCAATCATCATGTTCGGTATTTCAATAGCATTTAAGGCCCAAGGAGTGTTCCTGTCGCCATTGTTACTCGCACTGGTCTTGAGGAGGGAAGTGCATTGGCGATATCTACTGCTTGCACCCGCAATCATGCTGCTGGCATTGATTCCGGCATGGCTGGCCGGGCACTCGATCCTCGATCTTCTAAGCATTTATCCATCTCAGGCTGGGCAATATGATCAGCTCTCCATGCACGCGCCGTCCGTTTTTTCTTGGATGCCGGATACGGGACGGTTCTACGGCTATTTCTACCCGGCAGGCATATTCGCGGCCGCAGCGGCCGCGTTGTGCCTCGCTATTCTCGTTTACAAAAGCAAAGTTAAATTAACACCTTCATTGTTGATCGAGCTTGCTACTATATCTGTCATGCTAATGCCGTTCCTGCTTCCCAAAATGCACGAACGTTATTTCTATCCGGCTGATGTGTTCACAATATTGCTGGCATTTTATTATCCCGGTCTATTCCTGGTACCGATCGGCATGAGCATAATATCTTATTTCGCCTACCAGCCGACGATATTTGAGAGCGAACCAGTCTCCATCGCGATATTGGCTGTCGGCGTGCTCCTACTCTTGATCGTACTCATCCGGGATGCAGTTCTCCAACTATATCCGCATCCATCGGAGGGTCCAGAGAAGAAGGATTGAGGATGGGAACTCACCTATTCCCGCAACCCCGTTCAATATTTACCTGGAAACCTTTTTAATAATACTTGTCTTACAGCTTTATATGCGAAATACGGAGCTTTATATGAGAATGTTGTCATTTTTGAATATGTTTTTGATATAACGTATTTAGTTACTTCAAAAAGGGAAGTTGAAATTTATCCCGGATAATTGAGTAAGCATGAACTATTGGTGAATATATTGCAAACGATGCGCAGAATTTGGGTTCGTCGGTATCCAAATCTTATAAATGAGTATGGAAAATTCGCTTCAATTAATGGATTGTTTTGAAACAAAAGCGTGCTGATATCAGGATTTCAAACTCACAACATCTTATGAACCCTAAAGGCTGCAGCGTCATTGAATTACCCAAGATCACCGATCCGCGCGGGGACCTGTCGTTCGTTGAAAGTGAGCGCCATATTCCCTTTGAAATTAAAAGGGTCTTCTATCTTTATAATGTCCCGGCTGGGGAAACCCGTGCCGGTCATGCATTAAAGCAATGTCATCAGTTCATAATTGCCGTTTCAGGAAGTTTCGACCTTCTACTGGACGATGGAGCCGGAAGGAAGCGGTTTCCTTTAAATCAACCAGATCGTGGTCTGTATGTTCCTCCCATGATCTGGCGGGAAATCGACAATTTTTCCACAAACGCCGTCTGTCTGGTTATGGCTTCCGAGTATTATAACGAAGCCGATTACTTCCGTGAGTACAATGAATTCATCAAGGCGATTCAAGGACCGAGAAAGTGAATGTACCTTTTCTTGATTTGAAGACCCCTTATAGGGAACTCCAATCTGAGTTAGATTCTGCCTACCGAAGGGTGATGGAGAGTGGTTGGTATATTTTCGGCGAAGAAGTCGAATCATTTGAACATGAGTTTTCCACTTATTGCGGAGTAAAGCACTGCATCGGAGTGGGCAATGGTCTTGATGCCCTTCACCTGATTTTGCAGGCATACGGAATTGGACCGGGCGACGAAGTAATCCTGCCTGCTAATACTTATATTGCCACCTGGCTGGCTGTTTCTTATTCGGGAGCCACCCCAGTTCCCGTGGAGCCCGATCTGCGTACTTACAACCTTGATCCTGAACTTGTTGAAAAGGCAATTACGAGCAAAAGCCGGGCCATCCTGGCTGTCCATCTATACGGTCAACCAGCAGATATGGAACCGATTATCGGAATTGCCCATAAATACGGCCTAAAAGTCATTGAAGATGCGGCCCAGGCGCACGGGGCGAGATATAAAGGCAAATCGGCCGGAGCATTGGGGGATGCAGCCGGCTGGAGTTTTTATCCGGGTAAAAATCTAGGCGCGTTGGGTGATGCAGGCGCCGTTACCACAGACAACGATGAACTGGCCGATCGTATTCGGGTCTTGCGCAATTACGGTTCGCGTACAAAATATTACAACGAGGTCAAGGGTTACAATTCGCGCCTGGACAGTTTACAGGCGGCTTTCCTCCGTGTGAAGCTGCGCGTTCTCGATCGATGGAACCAGCATCGAAAACTTGTTGCTGCTCAGTACAGAAATGGTTTGGCAAATGCGTTCGAATTAATATTACCTTTTGTCCCACAGGCTTTTGAACCCTCTTGGCATGTGTTCGTGATTCGGCATCCAAGGCGTGATATTCTACAAAATCACCTAACTGCAGCCGGTATAGGAACCCTGATCCATTACCCTTTGCCACCTCACCTGTCAAAAGCTTATTCAGAACTGGGTTTTAGTTCTGGAAGTTACCCCATTACCGAAAATATAGCCAATACTGTATTGAGTCTACCGATGGGACCTCATCTTACACCGGACCAAACAGACGAAGTGATTCACTCGATATTATCATTTGCTAAGTGAATCTTTTTGGGATGGCTATTTCCATTACCTTGCCTTTGTCCTGATATGCTCTTTTTGAATTACTAATCGCCACCACCACACCACAAGATCAATCAATGTGCGCACAATACGGGGTATATTAAAAAACTGCGATGTGCCATACTGCCGGTAATAATGATGGACGGGCGCCTCGCGGATGATAAATCCGGCATCCTGTATTTTTTTGACCATTTCGAATGTAATTGTCCCGCTTTGCGACTCGAGCTTTACACCATCAAAGATCGAGCGCCTGAGCAGTCGGTAATCACAATCCACATCTCGTATAACCAGTCCAAAAACAATTTTGACAAATATTTGGTAAGCTATCCCCACCCACACCCGATGAAGGGGGTCATGACGCTTGATCTTGTACCCGTTGACCATGTCCACACCGTCACCCAGCTGCTCAACTAGCGCAATCAGTTCACGCGGATCATATTGCGCATCGCCGTCGGTGTAAAAGATCCATTCGTTTTCCGCCGAAGCAAATCCTTTCCTTAAAACACCGCCATACCCACTCGGTCGTGTCTCATGGATCACCCTGACGTATCCCGGATAAAGATGCACCATTTCTTCAAGAATCAAGGCAGAATCATCCTGGCTGCC
Organism: uncultured Anaerolineaceae bacterium; assembly: GCA_964585035.1. Lineage (GTDB taxonomy): Bacteria > Chloroflexota > Anaerolineae > Anaerolineales > Villigracilaceae > Fen-1038. The sequence goes on along the minus strand of CAZPCR010000021.1, from coordinate 9,627 downwards.
ATCGTTTACAATAAGTATCTCAAAATCATCGGCTACTTCTCTACCTATCTGCATAGCCCGAATGATCATTGTTGCAATCGTACCCCCATCATTATAACAAGGAAAAAATATCGTGAGACTGCGAAGTTTCATTTTCCAACCCACCCGTCTTATGATTTAATCATCCCTGGAAAGTGTTATTACCTATAAACATCCACCGCCAAGCGTGATTAGAAACCTCTCCGGTGAATCCACGGCGCCATCTTTATACCTGAAAGAACTTCAGTATTCTGACGCAGGTTGAATTATACGCACATTTCCCTTCCAAGCGATAAGGCATTGCAACCTTAAGAAACCTTGATGGATGTATTAATAATCGATTAGGCAAGAAGATATAAATCCGATGCTAGAAGGCAAGTCATATCTTTTAAGATGCCGCGTGAAACATTTATGCTTCTATGATTAAAACAGGGCTTCTCGAACAAAAGCGTTTAGGGCTTGCTTGGAACGAGTAGTTCGGGTACCCTTGATAGCAGACGGATCAGACAATAGAATCACTTTTTCAAATCCAAAAGGTAGCATACCCCCGCTTTGAGTGTAGCACCAATTCGACAACAAGGTTAATAATCACAATATGTCAAACAATATTACAACAACAAGGAATGATATTACCGCACGGATACGTATGATCATGCAAGGCAATATACCTATATTCTTGATCACTATAATATTGGCAATTTCATTACGAGCAAGTCTCGTGGATTATAAGACCCTCGATTATTATACCTACCTCAAACCATTGTATAACACGATTTCTTCAACTGGCTTTTCAGTTTTCGCTACTAATTTATCTACTTATAACCCACCTTATCTATACCTGCTTTACGTGATCGCCCGATTATTTCCAATTATGCCGGCAATTATTGCAGTGAAATTACCGGCAATGGCTGCGGATTTCCTCTGTGGTTATTTTGTTTTTCGAATCGTTGATATCAAATACAAAACCAAACTGATCCCTCTTCTTTCCGGTACGATAGTATTATTTTCGCCTACCGTTCTCCTTAATAGCGCTTTCTGGGGACAGGCCGATAGCTTATTTACAGCGGGCATTCTGTCTTGTATCTACTTTTTGATGGAAAAGAAATTCGGCCTCGCATTTATTTGTTACGGGATTGCGCTCGCATTTAAACTTCAAGCCATATTTTTGATACCGTTATTATTTGCGCTCTTTCTTAACAAGACAGTTTCATGGAAATATATTCTGATCTTGCCAGTAATACTCATTATGGCTCTTGTGCCATCCTGGGTGGCGGGGCGACACATGTTGGATTTATTGAATATCTATCCTAATCAAATTTCACAATTTCAATCACTGTCAATGAATGCGGCGAGTATTTATTCCTGGTTTCCAACCACAGATCAAGTTTTCAACCTTGTATTCCTACCGGGAATAGTAGCAGGCGCAGTTACCGGATTCTTTATCGTTGCAATTGTTTGCAAAAGCCCTAATGTATTATCCAAATCGATGATCGTGGAGCTCGCACTTCTTGCGAGCTTGGCCATCCCATTTTTGCTTCCTAAAATGCGTGAGAGATATTTTTATCCTGCGGACCTCATCTCGATCGCCTTTGCATTTTATAACCCGCAATTTTTTTATATACCCATTATTATTGGTGGAGTATCGTTTTTTTCTTATCAAGCATTCCTGTTTAATAGTGGGTTTGTCCCATTGCCGGTCCTAACCCTGATTTTACTTACGGCAATAAGTATATTGGTTTACCATACCCTCCTTCAACTTTATTCATCAAATATCATTATTAATAAAAATTCTTTATCCAGTAATATGCAAGATAACGAGTCAATGTAACACTATAAAGTTTTCAAACGAGATTATGAAAATCATAAAAAGAATCAATTATATCGACATTTTCATCTTGCTATCCGGGATCGTCCTGGCGGTCGCCATTCGATATAGCTTAGTGGATTATCAATCCTTCGATTTCATTAAATACACAAGGGATTGGTATAACACAATTAAAGTAGAGGGGTTTTCGGCTTTTGGTCGTAATTTCTCGGATTACAACCCCCCTTACCTGTATTTACTTTATATAATCTCACGGCTTATTCCGAACACATCAACCGTATTAGCCACAAAATTACCAGCCATGATCGCTGATTTTGTTTCGGCCTGGCTTGTTTACCGCGTAGTCCGTTTGAAATACATCGATTCGCCCGTCCCTTTTCTAGCAGCTCTAACCATACTTTTCGTACCAACGGTAGTAATTAACAGCGCTTTTTGGGGGCAATTAGATGCATTATATACATGCGCACTTCTAGCCACGCTCTACCTCGTGCTGATAAAGAAATATGGTCTTGCTGTCCTGATGTATGGCGTTTCATTATCTTTTAAAGTACAAGCTGTTTTCCTATTTCCTTTCTTGGTTGCTCTATTAATAAGAAAGGAGATCCCATGGAAATATTTTCTGCTCATCCCACTTGCAATGATTTTCGCCCTCGTACCTGCCTGGATCGCCGGACGTCCCCCTCTCGAGCTTTTGTTGATTTATCCTTCGCAAACTGGCGAATATAAACAACTTGCGATGAACGCCCCATCCGTTTTTTCATTGATACCTGCAAGTGGTCGATTTTATATATATTATTACCATACCGCGCTTATTGCAGCGGTCGCAGCGGGAATCTTCTATTCGATCTTAATCGCCAAAAGCCCGGCTAAGTTAACACCGCCTATTTTATTAGAGCTTGCATTAATCATTGTAATGTTAATTCCTTTTATCCTCCCTAAAATGCATGAACGATATTTTTATGCCGCTGATGTAATCTCAGTTATTTTCGCTTTTTATTTCCCGCGTTATTTATTTGTTCCAATTATTATGGTTACAATTTCAACCTTATCATACCTGCCAACTTTGTTTGACATTGAACCAATCCCGCTTAGCTTGCTTGCATTTGGAATCTTCATTCTTCTTGTTTTTTTAACTCGTGATGTAATAATTCAATTATTTCCCACATGGCTAGGTGATGATAATCTAGAGAAGCAGTAGAATTGGGGATGTGAAAGCCGCAACTGCCGCAATCCCTCTCGAAAAATTGCTCGAACAGCTACCGGATGCTTATACACTTGCTGATAAAGAGTTGATTAAGCATGCCTACCGGGTTGCTGAAGAGGCACACCGAGGACAAAAGCGCAATTCGGGCGAACCGTATATTAACCACTGCCTGGCCGTTGCCCAGATCCTTGCCGAGTTGCGAGTTCCACCGGAGGTAATGGCTGCCGGCCTTTTGCATGATACGGTCGAAGATACCAATCTAACCCTGGACAACATTCAGGAGGATTTTGGGGATACTATTGCATCTCTTGTGGACGGGGTGACTAAGTTAACAAACCTCCCTCGCGTCTCGCGTGACGACCAACATGCAGAAAAAAATATCACCGGGGATGTTTCACCCAAAACCGCAGGAGAAATCCAGACAAAGTCAGACAATAAAACAAATAGCTTGGGTCGGCGGCCAGATATGACCTCTGAGACTCTGCGCAAAACTTTTCTAGCCATGGGCGATGACGTACGTGTCGTCCTGATCAAACTCGCCGACCGTTTGCATAATATGCGTACTCTCGGCCACATGCCGGAAGAAAAGCGTAAACGCATTGCTCAGCAAACACTTGATATTTTTGCTCCACTAGCCAATCGCCTGGGTATATGGCAGATCAAATGGGAACTCGAGGACCTTGCTTTCCGATACGTTAGCCCCGCAAAATACAAGGAGATTGCCGAGCAGCTCGCAGAACGCCGCCCCGACCGGGAAACACAGATCCAGGCCATTGTTGATAGCCTAAAGACACTTTTCGAAGAGCACGAGATTAAAGTGGAAATAACAGGAAGGCCCAAACATATCTACTCGATTTATAAGAAAATGCAGGAAAAAGATAAGGCCTTCGAAATGGTACGGGATGTACGCGCCGTTCGCCTTATTGTCCCGGACGTGGCAGCTACATATACGACACTCGGCTTGATTCACACACATTGGCGTCCCATCCCCGGTGAATTTGACGACTACATCGCTGCGCCGAAAGATAATTTTTATCAGTCCCTCCATACAGCCGTAATTTGGGATGACGGCAAGCCGCTTGAAGTTCAAATTCGAACGCCAGAGATGCACCAAAACGCTGAATATGGCATTGCATCTCACTGGCGCTATAAAGAAGGTACCAAGCGCGACAAATCGTACGAAGAACGGATCAACTGGCTTCGTAATATGATGGAGTGGCACGCCGATGTGAACGATGCAACCGAATTCGTCGAATCAATGCGCTCCGACGTGTTCCAGGACCGTGTATATGTTTTCACACCTCGCGGCGACATTATCGACATGCCTGCCGGATCTACTCCTATAGATTTCGCGTACCATGTCCATACTGATATAGGTCATCGCTGCAGGGGTGCCAGGGTTAATGGGAAGCTCGTCCCCTTGTACCATGAATTGAAAACGGGCGACCAGGTGGTAATCCTGACTGCGAAGCGGGGGGGGCCAAGTCGTGATTGGTTAAATTCCAACCTGGGTCTTGTAAAAACCCAAAGGGCAAAATCTAAAATCCGGCTATGGTTCAAGAAAGAGGATTATCAACAAAACGAATCACAGGGTCGCTTATTGCTCGAACGAGAATTACAACGACTCGGGATCTCCGAAGTCAACTTTGAGAGAATGGCTCGCAATCTTGGCATTAAAACGCCAGATGAAATGTTCGTTGATCTTGGCACTGGCGATCTATCGGTTAGCAAAGTCGTCCGGGAAATTGCCGAAACAGAAGAGAACGCCAACTTATTAACAGCAGGCGTTTCCACCTCGGAGCCAGCCTCAAAAGACACGGTCAACGTGGTCGGTTTAAAAGGCCTGCTCACGACAATGGGCAGATGCTGTAATCCTACACCCGGGGATCCAATCATCGGATATATCACGCGTGGACGCGGTGCAACCATCCACAGGCAGGACTGCCCTAATATCTTGCGATTAAGCCAGCAAGACCAGGAGCGCATCGTCAGGGTGGATTGGGGCACGGAGGTTCGCACATACCCGGTGCCTATTCGTATCCGGGCTTATGACCGCCAGGGATTAATGGGAGATGTATCGAATTTGCTCGATAATGAAGGTGTCAATATTGCCGATGTGAAAGTGAATATCAATAAAAGCCTCGCGGAATTCAAACTCATCGTCGAAGTGCAGGATATATCACAACTAAGTAAAATTCTTACTAAACTGGAAAATGTCCCTAATGTAATGGAAGCACATCGCGTTAGCGGGTAAAGTAGCCCTTTCGTAAGATAATTTACTTTCCAATTTTCCGAATCGATTAGTTGTTTTGGTCTTAAGAACATCAGTGGTATAATGCGCCCGCTTTAGAGATGCCATTTCTTAGTGTACTAGCAGCCCAGGAACGAATCGTCAGTCACTTTGAGCCGGTGGAGAGCGAAACCCTGCCTCTCTCTCAGTGTGCAGGACGCATCCTGGCCTCTGATATTCTCTCTTCAGATCTCCCGCTCTTCGACAACTCGTCTGTAGATGGATTTGCTGTAATAGCCACAGATTTAACAACTGCTTCTCCAAATTCACCAATAATGCTGCATGTTGTCGCCGACATCCCAGCAGGTTCTTCTCCCAATATAATCCTTTCATCGGGTAATGCAGCGCGAATTATGACTGGCGCGCCTTTACCGAAAGGTGCCGACGCAGTGATCATGGTCGAAGACACCGATTTCAATTATCGCGAAACAAACAAAATTGCACCTGAAAATGTGAAAATAATTAAATCCATCAGAGCGGGCGAGAATATCCGAAGGCGCGGAATGGATATCAAGAGCGGACATAAAGTGTTATTTACGGGTCAACGTCTGCGCGCACAAGACATTGGATTATTGGCCATGCTAGGTATGGCATATGTAAATGTATACAAACGGCCTCGCATCGCTTTACTTTCCAGCGGCGATGAACTGGTCCCGGTGGAAAAGCATCTCGAGCCAGGCAAAATTCGCGATTCGAATTCATATACATTGGCCGTTTTGATCACAGATGTTGGCTGTGAAGTTATTCCTCTCGGTGTCGCATCTGATAATAGGGAGGCTATCCAATTCCTCTTCGACCAGGCCGCCAGCGTGGAAGCCGATGCGATCATATCCTCGGGTGGAGTGAGTGTCGGGGCATTTGACTATGTCAAGGAGGTGATCGAATCAAATGGCCGCCTGGATTTTTGGCGCGTGAATATGCGCCCGGGCAAACCCCTGGCAATAGGAGAATATCGCGGTTTACCCTTCATTGGCCTGCCAGGTAATCCAGTTTCTGCATTTGTCGGGTTCGAAGTGTTCGTTCGCGTTGCCCTCAGACGAATGGCGGGGCAGCATTCCACTACAAAATTGCCTGGCCATCAAACAGTTCGGGTAAGATTGGCTGAGGCCGTCGAATCGGATGGACGTGAAAGTTATCTTCGGGCAGTTATTGAAGATCAAGACGGGGGTTTCTCTGCAAAATTGACTGGACATCAAGGCTCCGGAAATTTGCTCTCCATTGTCCAGGCAAATGCTTTACTTATCATCCCCGCTGGTGTAAAATCGCTTGCCATCGGCGCCCAGGTTGACGCGTGGCTGCTATGATATGAGGTGAAATGAATAAGACGTTATATCGTATTTCAATAGCGCTAGCCATACTAGGCACGCTCGTGTCGGTTTACATGACCATCTTTAAGCTAACCGAAAACAACAAAATGTGCCTTGGCAACGGTGGATGTTCAGTGGTTAATTCCAGCAGCTACTCCGAGGTTTCCGGTATTCCTGTCGCGCTCGTTGGTGTAGGCGGCTATTTAGCGATCCTGGCCGTCTTATTAATTGAAAACCGCAATAAGTTTTTCAAGCAAAACGGAACATTAATCGTATTTGGATTGTCCTTGGTCGGTTTCCTGTTTACTCTTTATTTGATCTATGTTGAGCTTGCGCTGATCCATGCACTGTGTCCATTCTGTGTTACCTCACAAATTACAATGACCCTACTTTTTATACTTTCAGTGACCCGGCTGGTCCGCCAGCCATCCAACTAGGAGGAACTTTATGGCCCGCATTCGCTGTCATTACGCAGATTGTGTCTTCCTCGACGAAGGTTATTGTTCTGCTGCCGCGGTAGAGATAGATCCCGACACTGGCTGCGCAACTTATACTCCCACCGAAGAAGCCGCCAAAGAAGAATGGGATGACGAGGACGAAGTGGACGAATGGGACGAAGAAGATTCCGAGGACGAGGAAGAAGAATCATGGGACGAGGAAGAAGACGAGTTCTAGCCTCGATCTATTAATAATCTCTTCGAAAACTTTAAAGGCATTCTCGAGATGAGAATGCCTTTTTATATTAACAACACATCGGTTCCTTGGACAATTTCTTAAAGGCCGCTCGATTCCTGTGTCCATCGATATAGAAAAATTCCCGCTGCAACCCCAAGGTTTAAAGAACTTGCCCTACCTCCCATCGGAAGAGAGACAACCGGTTCGCAAACCTCCATCTGCTCAAGCGACAATCCTTTTTGTTCGCTGCCAAGCATAACGACCCATGGATGATCAGGTTTAAATTTGCGGTAATCCATATCAGCGTGTGCAGAGGTACCGATCAATCGTATTCCATTCTTCCGCGACCATTCCACAAATTCCACAAATGAGGTTTGGAGGATCGGCGTCCAGAAAATCGTTCCCATGCTTGCACGTACAGAAGTAGGATGATATGGATCCACTCCCCCATCCAGCAGGAAGAGAGCGTCTGCTTTGACCGCATCGAGGGTACGGAGTATCGTCCCGACATTGCCCGGATCCTGCGGAGTTATGATGCCAGCTCCATATCGAATTGGGCCGAGTTCATCTAGATTTGTTCTCTTTTGATGCACCACCGCAAGGATTCCTTGAGGATTATCTTTATCTGATAAGGATTCCATTAGTTGCTTCGAAACTGGTTGAAGATTGGTTGAAACCCGTGAAATCAAATCGTGCGCGAAATTACTCGTCAGGGTTTCCGGGGCATATAATATTAAATCGATTTTCCAACCGGCCTCAACCGCCTCCCCAACAGGATGGATTCCTTCAACGAGGAATAACCCTGTGTTCGCGCGAGCTTTACGCTGACGCAGGGCCTGCACTTGTTTTATAAGGGGATTTGAACGGCTAGTAATCATATTATCATGCGGGTCCATAAAACCTTCAAATAATTCCTAGACTTTGTAGATAATTAATCATATGAAATTTTTTTGACAAAATCAAGGTTGTTTTACTACGATCAATTGCGCAACCATACCAGCTTCGAAATGACCGGCTACGCCACATATAATTTGATATTGACCCGGTTCGTCCGGTGAAGTGAACATTTCCCTAACCGATTGGCCGGGAGCGATTTGTTCCACCTCCCAATAAATGTTTGGTTTATCCGTATCCGAAAAATGCCCAGTTACCTGAAAGCCGGATTTCATAATGATAAAGCTATGTGCAACAGCCCCATTATTCGTTGCAGAAAATGAGATCTGTTTCCCGGTGGGGACTATAAATGTATTGGGCGAAAACGCAAAATCCGTCATTGTGATGTCAAGAGACTTGGACGGTTCCGCCGGCCCTCCACAGGTCGCAAGAATTGTGGAAAGAAATAACGCAGCGAAAAAGAGGTACGATGCTTTTTTCATGTCGCCTGCTCTCCTCTGATTTTACAACTTTAACATAGACGAAGAAACCAAACAAGGCGAACATCTTGCTCTCATTTTCAAATTTATTTTATCGTGATTAAAAAATGAAAACTGTTGTAAACTTACTGCCAATTCTTAAGATTACTCATCAACTATTAAGGAGAAACCGATGAACACTCCAAAGTTCAAAGACTTGGATACGCCCACTCGCATACTACTTGGTCCCGGGCCAGGTATGCCGCATCCACGTGTACTCCGGGTATTAAGCGCTCCTACGCTAGGTCACCTCGATCCGGAGATGTATAAAATCCTACACGAAGAACAGGAATTGCTTCGATACGTTTTTCAAACCCAAAACCCATGGACATTCGCACTATCCGGCACAGGCACGGCAGGTATGGAAACATCCCTTACAAATTTGATCGAGCCGGGTGATACCGTATTGGCGTGCATCTGCGGTTACTTCGGCGCGCGGTTGGCTGAAATAGCCGAACGACTTGGTGCGACCGTGGATCGTATCGAGCGGCCGCTCGGAGAAATCTTCAATGTCGAAGAAATCGACTCCGCATTAAAGAAGAAGAAGTATAAACTCATGACTATGGTCCATGCCGAAACATCGACAGGAGCAGAGCAACGATTTATTAAAGAGATTGCGGCCGCTGCCCATAAACATGATACGCTCATTGTGTTGGATACGGTTACTTCGCTGGGTGGTATTCCTGTAAAGATAGATGAATGGGAAATCGACATGGCTTATTCAGCCAGCCAGAAAAATCTGAATGCACCATCGGGATTGGCGCCCATCACAGTCGGTCCGCGAGCCCAGGAAATCATCGAAAAACGTACCACATCGGTTACTTCCTTATATCTCGACCTGAAACAATATTCCAAGTACTGGGGGGAGGAACATAGTTACCATCATACAATATCAT
>CAZPCR010000020.1:0-16169 GCA_964585035.1 uncultured Anaerolineaceae bacterium | reverse complement strand
TTTCAAAGATATAACCATCCTTTTACAGTCGCCTATGTTGACATTGATGATTTCAAGACCATCAACGACCAATTCGGTCACAGCACGGGTGATATAGTTCTCCGAAACGCTGTAACTTTTGCCAAAAATGGATTGCGGAAAACAGATGTTGTGGCAAGGATGGGCGGCGATGAGTTTGCAATCCTTCTGCCGGAAACAGACGAAAAAGCTGCACAGATCGTCATATCAAAAATCAAAAAAAAGCTTCTCGGTGAAATGAGAAAGATCGAGTGGCCTGCGACATTATCCATCGGTATAATGACATTCAATGCAACGCCAGCCACGACCGAGGAACTGATCAAATTAGTTGATGATCTGATGTATAAAGTAAAGAATAATAAAAAAAATGCAATCAGTTATTCGGTCTATAAGGGCTAACCGGGAGAATGTAAAGCCAGAAAAGAAAATTGATTTGATATTAATATTGACATAAAAAAGGAGTAAAATTCACGTAGATGACCATTGGGGCATAAAGAAAATGGGGTTCACGATGAAAAACACTTCACGAAATAAGAGCTCGGCGACTGGCCAGCAAAGTAAGTTAAGGCGGGGTCTTAAGTCCACGACTAAACCGAAAAACCAAAGGGCGGAACAAAAAATAACACTTGCCAAAACCCTGAATGATTCAGAAATTCGTTACCGCCGCTTGTTCGAGGCTGCCCAGGACGGCATACTCATTTTAGACGCGCAGACCGGCGCGATCGATGATGTCAATCCCTATTTAATCCATAAGCTGGGATATTCGCGCACAGAGTTTATAAAAAAGAAACTATGGGAAGTCGGCGCATTCAAGGATATCGATGCCAGCAAGATCGCATTTAAAGCCTTGCAGGAAAATGAGTACATACGCTACGAAAACCTGCCGCTCAGGGCAAAAGGCGGCCAGCTGATCCAGGTGGAATTCGTCAGCAACGTTTATTTGGCAGATGGCAAGCTAGTGATCCAATGCAATATCCGCGATATAACAGAGCATAAGCGGGTAAACGACATATTGCGAGCGAACGAAATACTTTACAGCCGCTTATTTGAGAACATGCTGAATGGATTTGCCTACTGCAAGATGATCTTCGAACAGGGCCGTCCGCAAGATTTTATATATCTTGATGTGAACCGCGTCCACGAATCGTTGACCGGATTGAAGGATGTGGTCGGAAAAAAAGTATCCGAGGTCATTCCAGGTATCAAAGAATCAGATCCGGGTTTGTTCGAATTATACGGCAGGGTCGCTTTGACGGGCAAACCAGAGCGGTTAGAGACCTATTTGGAAGCGTTGAAGATGTGGTTCCTGATCTCGGTCTACAGCCCCCAGAAAGAATACTTTGTAGCCGTATTTGACGTGATCACCGAGCGCAAGCAGGCAGAAGCCGCGCTGGCTAGCTCAGAGCAGGATTATCGAACGTTATTTGAAAATATGCCCATTGGTCTATATCGTACGGGAGAAGATGGAAACTTTCTGGATATCAATCGTGCAATGGTCGAAATGTTTGGCTATAAAGACCGTGAAGCCTTGTTGGCGGTGAATACAGTAGGGCTTTATGTTGATCCGTCCTCTAACGATAAATTCAAGAAGGAAATAGAAAAGACCGGCACGGTCTCCAACTTCATGGCGGAATTCAAACGCCCGGATGGAACGACATTTTGGACAGAAGATCATAATCATATCGTTCGCGATGACGAAGGTAAATTATTATTTTATCAGGGCAGCCTGATCGATATCACCAGGCGCAAGCAGTCGGAAGAGCACATACGCTACCAGGCTAGTCTGCTGGAAAATGTGAACGATGCGATCGTCGCCTCCGACGCTCAATATCGGATAACTGCTTGGAACGCGGCTGCCGAGTCTCTTTACGGGTGGAAGGCGGAGGAAGTCCTTGGCCGAGATGGAGCGGAAATCATCAAGACCGAATGGCCTGAGGCGGATGCCGAGAAGATGAGGCACATAATCGCCGAAATGGGGCGCTGGCGCGGGGAAGCGACTCAGGTACGTAAAGATGGGAAGCGGTTTCCTGTCGAAATTTCTTCCCTCGTACTGCGCGATAACAGCGGGATTATTACAGGATACGTCGGCATCAATCGCGAAATCTCTGGGCGCAAGCAGTCGGAGGAAAGAATCCAACGCCAACTTGAGCATCTTGCCGCCCTGCGCGAGATCGACCGGGTGATAGCGTCCAGTTTCGACTTGCGCTACAATCTCGCCTGGATCCTTAAGTCTGTTACTAAAGAATTAGGCGTGGATGCTGCTGACGTGTTGATCTTGAATCCTTTTTCCAGTCAACTGGATTATGGCGGTGGTACCGGTTTCCAGAACAAAGCTGCAGATAAAGTATTCGTGCATCCGGGTCAGAGCCATGCCCTGCACGCGGTCCTGGATCGCCAACTTGTCCATATTCCGAATCTGAAAGATACACCGCATGACTTACTGATTACAAATGTTATGGCGGATGAAGGTTTTGTATGCTATTTTGGCGTACCGCTAATTACCAAAGGAAGCGTCAAGGGGGTATTGGAAGTCTTCCACCATACATCCCTCGAACCCGATCAGGAATGGTTTGACTTCCTGAACACACTAGCCGGTCAGGCTGCCCTAGCGATAGATAATGCGTCTTTATTTAATAATTTGCAGCGTTCCAATATGGACCTTTCCATGGCTTACGATGCCACCATCGAAGGCTGGTCGCGGGCCATGGACTTGCGCGATAAAGAGACCGAAGGTCATACCCAGCGGGTTACCGAAATGACGATGGAACTGGGGGCCTTATTTGGGATCAAGGCTGATGGTTTGGTGAATGTCCGCCGAGGAGCGTTATTACACGATATCGGCAAGATGGGCGTCCCTGACGGGATATTACTAAAGGCAGGCCCTTTGACAGAGGAAGAATGGGTGATCATGAAAAGGCATCCAACATTTGCCTTTGACATGCTATCCCCAATAGGCTATCTGAAACCTGCCATGGATATCCCATACTGTCATCATGAGAAATGGGACGGCACCGGCTACCCGCGCGGATTGAAAGGCGAACAGATACCGCTTACGGCGCGCATCTTCTCCGTTGTTGACGTGTGGGATGCACTCACGTCCGATCGTCCTTATCGCAATGCCTGGTCGAATGAAAAAGCACTCGAATACTTGAAATCCGAGACCGGAAAACAATTCGATCCGGCGGTGTTGAAGACCTGTCTTGAGTCGGGAGTTTTTGACCGCAAAGACTAAAAAAAGACAAATTCTGAAGATATCCGTAGTTGAGAAAGTATTTTGAAGATCGGATTTGGGGGCCCTTACAGGGTGCTTCGCGAAGGACCTAACCCTTGTCCCTGGGGTGCGTCGCCTTCCTTAAAAAGAATGGTGCATGTTTCCTGCGTGGTAGAGGAAGGCCGGAATGGATGAGTGGACGGTATAATCTATAAAGTAATCAAGACGATAAATGGTGGGTAAAGATATGAAAGGGTTTAGGGCGGTAGAAGACTTTCAAATAAAATTATCTCAATTCAAGGAGAAAATTACATGATAAAGGCCTGTCCTGAATGTGGTTCCACCGATATTGTTACAGATCTAATTGTCTTTGCCGACGAAGCGCTTGCCGGACAACATCCTCCATACGTTCAGTTAATGGAGCCAGAACCTGAAAAACTACCGTTCATCTGGAATCCAAAATCAGTGGCAACAGGGTTCCGAGCAGCAATCTGCGGCTCCTGCGGATATACGCGGTTCTACACAAAGCATTACGCGGAAATACTGGAAGCACACAAAAAAGGATACACCAGCAAGCAATTGGTTATGAAAATTCTATCTGCATAAAGAAAAATTTCTGGAAGAAATCAAATCATTAAACTTACGACCTTGAACGCAGGTGGTTTTCTACCGCGCTATAGCGGGAACCTCACCCCCTCACCCTGGAGTGCGGTCGCCTTCCCTAAACGGTGGAAAAATGAAATCCAACGGTTGTCAACTTGCCTATCATTCACGGCATGGGCAAAGCGGTCGCTATATTGACCCGATGATCAAGCGCCGACCAGGCAACCACACAATTTCTTCCCTGCTGTTTCGCCAAATACAGGGCCTGGTCGGCATTATTGATCAAGACATCCAGCGTAAGGGCTGGGTCAGGGATCAAATATGCCAGACCCAGACTAATAGTCACCTTGATGGGGGTGGCTTCAACCTGAAACACTAGGGAGGCGACGGCGCGGCGAATCCGCTCGGCGATGACGAGACATTGATCCGGGGTTGCGCCATTCACGAGGACAATAAACTCTTCGCCCCCATAACGACAGGCCATATCATTTCCGCGCAGGGAGCTTTTGATCCCAGCCGCGACAGCCATCAGAACCTGATCCCCGACCTTATGACCGTGCAGATCATTAACTTCCTTGAAGTAGTCGATATCCACCATGATCATCGCTAACGGGCTCCCGTCGATCTTCACGCGTTGAAGGGCTTCTTCTGCAATCTCCAGGAAACGGCGGCGGTTAATCAGGCCGGTCAATGAATCGGTCGCAGCCTGCTCGCGGTAGACATCCGCCTGTTTGCGGGCGAGTTCGACACGGTGGACGATTTCGAGGTTTTTGATGCGCCTGTCGGATCTATCGTTAAATACCTTTATGTATGACGCATGGTAGGCTTCGAAATGAGCGAGCGCCGATTTGTAGTCCTGTTTTCCCTTGTAGATCTCCACCAGACTCTCATGGAGCAAAGAGATATTGGTGAGTGAATTTATTTTTTCGGCGGTCCGGAGAGCCCGAAGGATCTCTTTCTCGGCCAGGTCAAAATCGCCCTCGGCCCGGTGGATGCGATTTATCTCCAGAATATAATGGATTTCCAACAAACGGCTTTTGGTCCTGCGCGTTATTTCAATTCCTTCGTTTAAATAAGCCAAGGCTTCGTCATAATTTCCCAGAGAAAAATGAATCGCTCCCAACGAGTGCAGGGTTTCCATCATTCCGACAGAGGTTCCAAGCGTTTTAAACAAGGATAGACTCGCCAACCCATACTTGAGGGCTTCCCGGTCGCGTCCAAGTAAATGGAGGGTATAAGCGATATTATTGTTGGCGTCCGCCCGCCCCGTGAGATCATCCGCACCCGCTTTTTCCAGGCAGGTCATGAAGTATCCCAGCGATCCGTCATAATTTTCAAGCCCATACTGGACCAGTCCGAGGCCGTTGATCAATGAGACTTCGAGGTCGGGATGGTTTTCGGTTTGAACCAATTTCAGGGCATTCGAGTAATAATCCATTGAGGTGGGGAAATCATCGATGTGCCAGTAAACTCTGCCTAAAATACTTTGAATGGAACCGATCAGATAATTATCGCCGATCTCTATCGCCAGGCGATTGGCGTTCAATCCGATGGGAAGGGCTTCCTCTGGTTTGCTGAGCATATCCAAGCAGTAGGTCTGAGTCCTCAGGCATTCAAATTCATCCCTGGGCTCTGCCTCGGTGCAGTCGGATAGCAGGCTTTGAGCCTGCCTGGCCAGCCGGATCGCTTTGGGTCCGTCCTTTTTGCAAAGCTCCCAAGCCTGCCGGTTTAGTTTCCTGATACTCTCGAGTTTTCTATTAATGAGTTTAACCAAGGAATTCCTGAACTTTTCCTCGAATTCGCGCGAAGGCTACGCTGTTCCTAAAACCCATTCGAGGGGAGCAAGCGGAGCTATGAGACCCACACGATTCCCATGTGTATAATTATAGAGGGGTAATCTTGTAAATATCATAACAATTGTCATACATATTTACATCCGATCTTGAACATACTATCCTGCATGTCCCCTGATTGATCTCGACATTTCAGGATCAGGCTTACAGGTAAAGATCGGACAACCAAAACCCTGGAGTGATATTTGTGCAACTCAATTCGATGGTGAGGGTTGATATTATTAATCTTCAGGCGAGAAATAAATAGGAGAAATAATGTCTAAAACCGCAGTTGTCACAGACAGTACAGCCTATCTTCCCGATGAACTTTGCAAATCACTTAACATCACCGTCGTGCCTTTGAACGTCATATGGGGAGGAGAAACATATACTGATGGGATCACGATAAAGCCGGCGGAGTTCTACACGCGACTACAGAACTCCAAGGTCATGCCAACCACCTCCCAGGCCACTCCCGAGGTCATGCAAAAGGCTTTCTCCGGTTTGCTTGAGCAAGGGTACGACGTGATGGGAATATTCATTGGAGAAAAACTTTCCGGTACGATGGCCTCTGCAAAGCAGGCCCGCGAAGAGCTCGCCACGGCAAAAGATAAAATCGTCCTGTTCGACAGCGAAACGATTGCGATGGCCCTGGGATTCCAGGCCCTGGCGCTGGCGCGTGCCGCCGCCGAAGGCGCATCGCTGAAGGACTGCCAGAAGCTGGCGGAACAAGTCCTTCCCAACACCGGTGTTTATTTTGCAGTTGAAACGCTTGAATTCCTACATCGCGGCGGGCGGATCGGAGGCGCGCAGAGATTGCTCGGCTCGGCGCTCAGCATGAAACCTATCCTGACCCTAAAGGATGGCAAAATCGATCCTGTGGGCAGCGTACGGACCTCAGCAAAGGTTTTTGATCGAGTGATTGAGTTGGTTGCGGAGAAATGCGCAGGAAAGTCAAACATCCGCCTGGCGACACTGCATGCGAATGCCGAAGAAAATGCAAAAGCAGTTCTCGCTCACGCAAGCGAAAAATTGAAGCCTGTTGAGTCGATACTGTCCGCCGTAAGTCCCGCGATCGGGACGCATACCGGACCCGGCACTGTGGGCCTGGCATACTGCACAGGTGTCTGATCGTTATCGGGTCAACAAAGCCAACCCTTGCTGTCCTTGGGACTAGCACAGGATACGCTTTGCTGTGCGAAGGACGGAACCTCGACTCCCTGGGGTGCGGTCGCCTTCTCAAAAAGGAGGGGAGCAGAGAAAGGCTTAGTTTGGGTTCAGGTCTATAATTCGGATATGTCTGTCAAAAATACTATCCCAGGACAAATATTGCCAATATTATTTAGCTCATCCAAATTGCACATTGGTTTTTAAACAAAATACAATGGCAACGAAAAACAATAATGCGGGCAAACTAAATACTATCGTCCGGTTTGTTGGACATGAATTGCAGAATTTGAATTATCGCAAATCCAACAGGCTTTTCAACCGTCTGCAACCCGATGGAATTATGCATGTTATAAATTTTCAAATGGGGCAAAACCGGAGCATTCTATGGGGAAAGTTTACAGTTGAAATCGGTGTTTTCATACCGGAAGTTTATAAAGCCCTCTCCGAAAAAGTTGTACCGAAGTTCATTACGTCGCCTCATTGCATTGAAAGAGAAAGGCTTGGAGTCCTGGGTAAAGAGGGAAAAGATTTATGGTGGGATCTGGCGGATAATGAAATATCAATTGGGAATGAAGCGTTGAAGCTGTTATTGGAAAATGGCGAACCATATTTATTCCGGTTTGGTTCTCGTGAAAAACTATTATCAATTTGGGAGGAAGAAAGACTGCAAAAAAAGTTATCAGAGTGTAAAGTGTTAATCATGGCGATTATCCTGTCTTGTAATGGTAAAAAGAAGCGGGCGAATGAATTACTGGATACAGAATTCGGCAATCATTACAAAACGGCTTTTCTGGAGTATGCTCAAAATGTTGTTACCCCGCTCGGATTAAGTTTTCCGGAGCTAAAATAAAACCATACGCATGGATAAGATAGTTGTTCCGAAAAACATTTTGGGCATAGCTGAGATCGTTCTCGATGAAGTGCAGGCGTCCCCTTCACATCAAATGAAACCCAAAAGCCGTCGCCTGGTTTATCAGGCCTTCGCAGATGCGGGTGATGCCAAGATTAGCGTTGCACCACGATGGCTGGCTATATTATCCTCCCGACGTGTACTCCCATTATTCGAGCACAAATATCCAGACGATCCCTTGCCGAGAGAATTTCTGCAATTAGCTATCGCAGCGCTCCAAGGCAAGGCCAGCAAAACGGAAGTCAATGATAAGCTCGACCATGGCTTCGATGCGTCGGGCAATGCGTGGGGATACGATGAAAGAGAAATAACCTGGCCGGTCTGGCTGGCTGCCAACAGCACTTATCACGCACTGGTGGAGGCGAATGGCTACCAACCGCTGGACCATCTTCGCCGTTACGTCAAAAATGGCGTTTCGACCGACTGGACAGATGATGAGCTTTGCCAGTTTTCAGGAGACACTGCAGCAGATGCAGCGATGGCCTCGGCCTATGATGAGTGCGGCTTGAACATCAACGCCGAAAAACTGCTGGAATTTTGGCATTGGTGGCTCAATGAAGCGATCGAGGAATCCATCTTTGCCGTACAACATAGATATATTCGCACCAATTGAGGAGCCTCGGCGGACACATTCGCTCGAGTTAAGATAGTTTTATGCTTCACTTTATCTTTGGGATATTGATTTTCGTATTGACCCTGGGCGCCATCATGGTCAGGCCGTATCACGTCTCTGAAGCCGTGGCGGCGGCGGCGGGTGCGGCACTGATGCTTATCGGCGGGTATCTATTGCCGGGTGAAGCGCTGCAAGTGCTGAAAGGCCAGTGGAATATTTATGGGTTCTTCCTGGGATTGATGGTCATTTCAGCCGTTGCCGACCAGGCCGGGATCTTCGATATCCTCGCCGCCCAGACTGGACGCCTTGCCCAGGGCAGCGCTCGCCGGCTGTTATTGGGGGTTTTCCTGTTAGGTACGCTCATCACCGCATTCCTTTCCAACGATGCCACCGCGCTTATCCTCACGCCAGTGGTATTTGCCATGGTCACCCGTCTGCGCCTGCCTCCGCTACCGTTCATGTTCGCCTGCACATTTATTGCGGATACGGCATCATTCCTCCTGCCCGTCAGCAACCCGATCAACATATTGTTCCTTGACAGTTTCGGCGGAGGCCTGGGAGTCTATCTTCAACACATGCTGCTGCCTGCCCTGTTCTGTATCGGGTTTAATATCGCACTATTCCTCTTCCTGTTTCGCGGCGACCTGCGCCGCAAATACAAGCTGAAAGACCTTCCTTCCACGGAGCCGCCAAACCCTCGGTTTTTCCGCGTTACCCTTATCTCTTTAGGAGTCATTGCTGTTGCGTTCGTGACGGGGTCCACCTTCCAGATTCCGCTTTCACTGGTGGCCCTGGGTGGGTCCGTTCTGTTGCTGATCGGCGGCTTGCGTACCGGTCCCCTGAAATGGAAACGCCTGCGCGGCGAGATCTCGTGGGCGCTCTTCATCTTCATCAGCGGCATGTTCGTGGTCATTCGGGGCATTGAGAACCTGGGCTTGACCAAGACGTTCGCTTCGGGGTTAATGCTGCTTGCAGGTACAAACCCGGTGCGCTCCTCATTGGTAGTCGCGATCAGCACGGCGCTTGGAGCAAATTTGATCAATAACGTTCCCATGGCTATTGTGGCAACGTCCAC
The DNA here is from genome assembly GCA_964585035.1 of uncultured Anaerolineaceae bacterium. GTDB lineage: Bacteria > Chloroflexota > Anaerolineae > Anaerolineales > Villigracilaceae > Fen-1038. The sequence goes on along the minus strand of CAZPCR010000020.1, from coordinate 6,737 downwards.
GCTGCACGCCATAGGTGTCAGCGGCCAGGTGCGCGCGGGGTTGATCTATGCAGGCATTCTGGGCAGCGACCTGGGACCGAACCTGACCACGGTGGGATCGCTGGCCACAATGCTCTGGCTGTTGATCCTGCGCCGGAAGGGATTGGATGTTTCGTCGGTGGAATACTTCAAGATCGGCATCCTGGTCGTGCCGGTGATGGTGGCTGTTGGAGCCATTTTGATCTCGCTCGGAATATAACATTTACGTCCGTTCTTTTATTCCCAAAGGAGGTGAAAGATGCACGTTTTATGCGCCATAGGGAAGCAGGGTGGGGCGGAGATGATCAGCAGGATGCGCGAAGTTATCGGCTCCGGGCATGATCTCCACCTGCTGCACGTCCTCGACTCCGGGCCCCGCAAGACCATGCAAGAAGTTTTATTTGGGCCGGGACAGCTGCGCCGGACACTTCCACCCGAGCGGATCAACAACCTGGAGGCAGCCGAGAAGGCGGCCGCTGAATCGGCCATGGAAGAAGGCCGCCACGAAGCGGAACAGGCCGGCTTTAAAGTGCATACCGAGATCCAAAGCGAGATCGAGCCCGGGAGACCCGAACAGATCATCGTCAGGGCGGCTCACCTGTGGAAGTGCCAACTGATCGTTATCCTGGCCAGCGAAGGAACACAGGGAAGGCCGAAGATCGGTCCCGAATCCGTGGGCCACTCAGCTCGATTCGTACTGGACCATGCTCCGTGCGACGTGCTGCTGTTGCGTGAGCCGGTATAACCTTGGTTTCCCTCTCTGCCGAAGAAAAGGGCACCGAGTTCATAAAACATTGATTTCTCAGGAAACTCATCATGGAAGAATGCATAGCATCTTTATTACGACCGGAAATAATTGCTGAAGCAGCCAGCCAATGGAATGCGACTGGAGACACCGCACTACTGGATGAGGTGACCAATTTTGTTTATGAATTCAAAAGTCAAAAAGAGCGCCGGATCTTGCGCCTCACACACAATTCGCACCATACCGAAGATGAAATAGCAGCCGAATTGGATTGGCTGAATTATCTCGTCCAGCAAGGTGTTCGGGCCAGTAAACCTTTGCTTTCCAATAATGGCCGGCTGACTGAACGTTACCCCGTTGGAGATTCCTACTTTGTTGCCGCGGCGTTTGAGTTCGCGCCTGGACATTTTATCGAATCTTCCAATCCGCAGGAATGGAATCCGCAATTCTTTCAGGTTCTTGGACGAACTATGGGGAGGATGCACGCCGCAACCAAGCATTATAGCGACACACACTTGAAACAAAAACGTTCACATTGGTATGATGATGAACTTATTCTGAATGCTAAAGACTATTTACCGGCCGACCAAAAGCAAGCGGCTGCCGATATGGAGAAATTGCTCGCGCGGTTCAACTGTAACACTCCGGCTGGGGATAGTTATGGCCTGGTGCATTCCGATGTCAACCCCACCAATTTCCATGTAAATGACGGGCAGATCACCCTCTTTGATTTTGATGATTGTTCCTATAACTGGTTTATCAACGATTTCGCGGTTGCCTTACCCATGTATTCCGATCTGTTCGCTGAAGAGGGATGGGAAGCCAGGCTGACCGAATTCTTTCAATGGTATATGAAGGGCTATAACGAAGAAAATCATTTGGATGAATTTTGGTTGGAGTATCTCCCCGTTAGTTTACGGTTACAGAACATTATTACTTTGGTTGCCTGTTACAAGGCCAATGTCCCGAATTCACAGTACCGATCATTCTTTGAACTTGTCCTGAAAATCTATCAGCAGGGTCATCCGCTTTTTACCTTTGACTTTCGAAAAGCATATCTGTCACTTGCTTGAGGACCTATCGAAGCTGTACTTTGAGCACAGGAATATGCCAAGAGGCGACATGAAAAGTTTTGACAGCTCTGACCACCAGACCAATGACGAAACTAGAAAAAACCGGACAGCCCAGGCTGAGGTCACCGTTTTGAAAGCGGATAATACCCCGCTGGTACGTCAGGAGGTGGTGATTTCTCAGACGAATCATAAGTTCCTGTTTGGGATTGCCGGATTTGATATCGTTGATGCGAATGGCAATGTGAGCGGGGAAGAAAAAGAGCTGGTGGATAGGCGGGTTGATAAACTCACAGATTTATTCAATTATGTGACGCTTCCGTTTTACTGGGGCAGGTTTGAACCCCAACGCGGGCATCCCATGACTACCAGTTTGATGAAGGCCGCCCGGTGGTGCGTCGATCATCATCTGCTTGTCAAAGGGCATCCGCTCTGTTGGCATACGCTCACTCCCGATTGGCTGCTGTCAATGAGCAACGCGGATATATTACAAACCCAGGTTACGCGCATCCAGCGCGAAGTGGGCGGCTTCCGCGGGCTGATCAATAACTGGGATGTCATCAATGAAGCGGTGATCATGCCCATCTTCGATAAGTACGACAATGGCATAACCCGGATAGGCAAAGAATTAGGCCGTATCAAGACCATTAAACCGATGTTCGAGGCCGCCCGGGCTGCCAACCCAAAGGCGATATTGCTGCTCAACGATTTCGACGTATCTCCGGCCTTTGACATATTGGTCGAAGGCTGTCTGGAAGCCGGGATACAGATCGATGCTGTTGGCATACAGTCTCATATGCATCAAGGTTATTGGGGGGTCGAGAAAACCATGCAGGTCCTCGAGCATTTCTCCCGATTCAATTTGCCGATCCACTTTACCGAGACAACCCTTGTCTCGGGACAGTTGATGGCTCCCGAGATCGTAGACCTGAACGATTATCAAGTAGCAGATTGGCCGACCACACCCGAAGGAGAAGATCGGCAGGTTCGGGAAGTCATCCTGCATTACAAAACACTGTTATCTCAACCGTTAGTGGCAGGTATAACATGGTGGGATTTATCTGACGGTAACTGGCTGAATGCGCCTGGGGGCTTGATCCGGAAAGATGGCTCACGCAAACCCGCCTATGACGCACTAATTGGACTTGTGAAAGGGGACTGGTGGCTGGCGCCCACTCGACTTGACACCGATGGTGATGGCCGAGTGCATTTCACAGGGTTTCTAGGTGAATATGAATTGCTCTATGAAGGGGAAAGGCATCATTTCATGCTAGATGCAGTAGGTACGAGCAAAATTGAGATTCATCTTTAAACTCCAATGGACAATAATGGCGATGTTGAACTGTATAGAGGGTTCAGTACAGACTGGCGAAGTTTTATATCATTCTTTATCTGATTAAGATCATTTATACGTAGTTATTATCACTTCATACATGTTCGAACATCCGGGTAAGGGTGTATTATAAGGATAAGAAGATTTCGCAAGACTTTTTTCTGAACAAACTGTTCCGGGTATACTAAATAATTCATTTTCAATAAACAGAAACCGGTCGAAAACTACAACCGGGATCTGATATAAATTTTGTAAATTGGCGGAGGAATCATCGTGAAGTTACAACTCAAGTATTTCATTGTCGTGAATATCGGCCTGTGTTTGGTGGGAGTGGTTTGTATATTGATCGGCATCATTGTTGCAGATTTGCTCCTCAAGCCTTTATTGGAAGCAATCGGCATCGGGTTGCTGGCGGCAGGTGCGGTCAATATCCTGGATCGTTCCCTCACTCTCGAACCACCACCTGTCCCGATACAGCGTGTTGAGGTGGTTTCCGAGAGGCGTATTGCGACACCTCAAGATATCCTAAACCTGAAATACGAAGCCGCCAAGGTGGACATTATTGGCGTAAGCCTGACCCATGCCCTGGAAGAGATCATTAATGATCCCCGGCAGAAAATCATTAACCGGCTCTTAAAGCACAACCTGCAATTGCGGTTGTTCATGGTCCATCCGTGTTCAGAATATCTGAAACAACGTGCGCGCGAGGATAAGCAGGATATTGTTGAATTGGTCAACAGCCAAAAACATTCCGTGCAGTTATGCGTGAAATTATTCGATCAACTGAGCGAAGCCTATAAAGCAGCAACCACAGCTAAAACGCTCAATACTCATTTGACGGGAAATCTGCAGATCAAACTTTTGGATTTTTGTCCTTATATGTCGATTTACCGGATCAACGAGGGAGATATCTATTGGGGTTTATATACATCGGATAAGTCTGGAGTCAACTTACCCCTGTTTCGGACTTCCGCGAGCCAGGATCCGACTCTCTACAAACATTTGCATCAACATATTCACGGATTGATGGAAAGGGATGTGAAATATCCGGACCTTGTGAGCATGTCGGAATTGGGAAGACCTATTTTGGGAGAAAGCCTGGTAGGTGAAATTTTGGGGCACCGCTAAACTTAAATCCGCTACCAATCTTCTATTGAACGATCACGGTGATTTTAAACTGCATAGAGGGCGCGGCACAAGCCGGAATGGAATTACGGCATAACGGATCGCCGACAGCGGTCAATATGGCTTGTCCGGTGTCCTTCGCTTCGTATATTCCCTGGGCTCCGCGAATGACCATTACGTTTTTCAGCCTGGCGAGTACATTCTGATCATCAACAGCGACGGTCCAGTCGAAGACATCCGTGCCGAGGTCGAGTAGGAAACTCTCACCGGGATGGAGGATGAAAGTTTTACCGTTATCGTCAAGAGTAATATTCGACGGCATGACCTGTGAAGTGGATCCAACTTCAGTGGCGGAAATGGTCGGGGGGAGGAGGATCGCCGGACAGTTGCAAATAACCGTCGGATTGACGGTTAATCCACCTTGCGGTTGACCTGTCGGAAAGGCGCCGCCTGGACAAGAACATTGAGGCACGGAAGTAGCTGGGCCAATCACTTTAATGGCCGCGGCGGGCGCACATGCGGCACCCGTTAATAGGATCAGTACGAAAAGCGGAATTTTCATCTCTATTCTCCTTGGTTGACATTGATAAGACGCAGCTACCACCAATTAGGTTCCGTATATTATTGGGCAGACTCGAAAGATCTATTATTGAGGTTCGTTTAATTTCGTAAAGACCTTAATAATCTCCTTTGCAATCATTGTCATAATCAAATTGACATTGAAGACACTCGATTAATATGGTAAATTTCTCCGAATGGCCTGGGAACTTATCATCCAATCTCCCTCCACGGAGCGGAGCTATGTACAGGTCAAACCGGGGAAGACCACACTGGGCCGCAACGCCCAGAATGATATAGTCATCGAGGACGAGGTAGCGTCGCGTGAGCATGCCGTGCTCGAATTCGATAAAGCAACGAACCGACTCATCATTTGGGATTCCGGCAGCACAAACGGCACGTTTGTGAACGGCAAGAAGATCTTCAAGGCGCATACCCTGGAGCATAACGACCAGATGCGGATCGGGGCGCACCTGATCACCGTCATTTCCAAAGATACAGCCAGCCTGGATAAGACAGGAGGCAATAAGCTCGGCAATTATAACGAGCTGCTGCTCCATTCGCTGGATAACAATACGGTTCTGCTGCTCGATTTCTCCAAAGAGCTATCCAAAATCCAGAACCTGGCGGAGGCCCAGCAAAACATTTCGGAATTCCTTAAACGAATGCTCAATGCTGATCAATGCAGGGTGGTGTTGGAGGAGAATTTCGACGAACTTATCGGTGAATTTGGCTCCAGGGTGATCCTGGACCGTGTGACACAATCCCAGTCGCCGCTCATCATTTCCAACAATTCGAATATTTCATCGCTAAAGAGCGATATTGCTTCGCTTGTCCTTTCACCGGTGTTGATCGACCAGAAATTAACAGCCTTGATCTACGCCACCAAAAAAGATAAATCTGCCAGGCCCTTTGAAGAACTTGACTTGCTGCTGATCGTGGGGGTGAGCCACCACGCGGCGTTAACGATCCAACGGCTGAAGTTCGAGCAGGCGCTGCTGCAATCTGCCAATTACGACATGCTCACTGGGCTTCCGAACCGCAAACTGCTGCTGGAGCGATTATCCCAAGCGATAGCCCGGACAAAACGCCACAAGGATTATGGCTTTGCCTTATTCTTTATCGATGTGGACGAATTCAAATTAGTTAATGACAGCCTGGGACATGCACTGGGGGATAAAATGCTGCAGGAGGTAGGACGGCGCCTGCAATCCTGTTTTCGTGAAACCGATACGGTGGCCCGCTTTGGCGGCGATGAATTCGCAGTGCTCTACGACGATATTAGCGGTGTCAACGACGTCATGACCATCGCGCAGCGGCTGATGGAAAATTCCTCAGAGCCATTTATCCTGAAGGACCAGGAATTTGTACTTTCCCTAAGTGTCGGTGTTACATTGAGCTCCACTGGGTATGAATTCGCGGAGGATGTTCTCCGAGATGCGGATATCGCCATGTATAAGTCAAAGGAGCACGGGGAGGGAATCCTTAAAATTTATGACTATGAAATGCACGAACAATTGATGAATTCGTTGAAGCTGCAGACTGAGATACGGACTGCCTATAAATTAAAGGAATTTTTGCTCCAATACCAGCCCATCGTTTCCCTGGAAACGGGAGAGATGGCGGGTGTAGAAGCGCTCATACGATGGAACTCGCGCTATAAGGGATTGCTGAAGCCAGACCAGTTTTTTTCATCGATAAACACAACCGGTATATTAAGTTCCGTGGAGAAGTGGGTACTGCAAACGGCCTGCGACCAGATCGTGCAGTTGAACACGCAGTTAAAAAGACCAACTCCATTGTTTGTTTCGGTAAATCTGACCAATAAGCAACTGGAAAATCCCAACCTTGCCGAATTGATCGACCTGACCCTAGCAAAATATGGTGT
>CAZPCR010000019.1:0-16788 GCA_964585035.1 uncultured Anaerolineaceae bacterium | reverse complement strand
GCAGCATTGCCCCTGGAAGTCTTGCAGGAAGCCCAAGCCGAAATGCTGGACTTCATGGGTACGGGTATGTCGGTAATGGAGATCAGCCATCGGTCGAAATAATTCGAAGGCGTCATCCATACCGCCGAAGCGGATTTGCGCGAATTGCTCGGCATTCCCACCAACTACAAGGTCTTATTCCTGCAGGGCGGCGCCTCGCTGCAATTCGCGATGCTGCCCATGAACCTGCGCGCAGCTGGAGCATCCGCTGATTACATTGTCACGGGCACATGGAGTAAAACCGCTTTCAAGGAAGCCCAGAAGCTTGGAACGACTCGTGCCGCGGCCAATACGGAGTCCGAAGGATTCAAAATCTTGCCCGCCAAACTTGATCTTGATCCGAAAGCAGCATATCTGCACTTCACATCAAACGAAACCATCCATGGCGTGGAATTTTTCAAGGAGCCTCAACCGCCTTCAGATGTCCCATTAGTTTGCGACGCCTCATCCGATTTTATCAGCCATCCTATTGACGTCTCAAAGTATGCTCTTATATATGCAGGCGCTCAAAAGAATGCCGGGCCTGCCGGCCTTGTCATTGTCATAGCCCGGGATGATATGCTGGAGCGTACACCTGCCAACCTGCCTGTGATGCTCGATTACAAAGCCCTGGCAGCCAGTGGTTCTTTGCACAATACGCCCCCTTGTTATGCAATTTATATCGCGGGGCTGGTGTTCAAGTGGGCCAAACAACTCGGTGGGTTGGAGGCAGTCTCCAAACGGAATCACGCAAAAGCCGATCTGGTTTACAAAACCATCGATGGCAGCGGCGGTTTTTATCGCGGGCATGCCTTGCCCGAGGCCCGTTCCATGATGAACATTCCCTTCCGGCTGCCGGACGAGGGATTGGAAGAGACCTTCGCCTCCGAATCCAAGAAAAACGACTTGATCGGTCTCAAAGGTCATCGTTCGGTCGGTGGTATGCGCGCCTCCTTGTACAATGCGCTTGATATCAAGGCAGCAGAGGCACTGACAAGTTTCATGCGCGAATTCCAGCAAAAACACGGATAATAAAACTGTAATTCAAATGCCCGGCTTCATGAGAAGCCGGGCATTTTGTTTTGGTTATAATAGTGAAATGGATTTTTTCTTCCCCGAAGATAATTTACAACGGGCTACACCCGCAGAAACGCACATCACCTCCTTGACCGCTGAACCTTACCCCGACGGTGAACGCGTGCGTGTGGATATCGAGATGACACCCTTCCAAACGCGGCCTTATCTTGAGGTTTCCCTGACCGACGCCAATGGAGATGAGATCGCGACTGCCAGCATCGTAGAACCGATGTCGTGGAAATTGGAATTTACCATGCATTTGCGTGGCGCTCATGCGAGTCCCTTTAAGCTGGCAGCCACGTTATTTTATCCAGATGGACCGCAGACCGTACCGGTAACCCATTCTTTCGATGTTACACCGGCAAAGTAACCATGGCCAAGCCACATCGTTCAAGTACTTTACTCAGTCTGATCGTAATAATCATCTTTTTCGCTCTTGCGTTTGTAGGTTGCGAGAAGTATACAAGTCCCTCTCCGGTTTTTCCGACAACCTCACCAACCATCGAAATTTCATCAACTCCTGCCACCACACCAACTTTACCCATTGATGAACAAAGCAACGTAATGATCTTATCCATTGAGGAGAATGGATATGCGCATCTATTCGCGTATATACCTGGAAAACTGAGTTTTACCCGACTGACATCCGGTAATTGGAGGGATATTACGCCCTCCATAAGTCCGAACGGAAAATCCGTGGCATTCGCATCGAATCGCGGCGGATATTGGGACATCTACACCCTCGACCTGCAAAGCGGTCAAGTATCACAACTCACGAACACACCCGAATTTGATTCATCGCCTTCCTGGTCCCCGGATGGTGCCTATATAGCATTCGAGACATATAGAACCGGAAGTCTTGATATTGCAATCCTCTCATTGACCAACCCGGCACAAAAGCCAATTATTTTGACAGACGATCGGGCTTCCGATCATTCTCCAGCATGGGCTCCCAACGGTCGCCAAATTGCTTTCATTTCAGATCGAAGTGGAGAAGCAGACGTTTGGCTTGCCGATTTAAATAAAACCGATGACCGTTTCACTGACTTGAGTAATACTCCCCAAGCCGCCGAGAGCCACCCGGTCTGGAGTCCTGATGGATCACATCTTGCATGGGCTTCGGATCCCTGGAATAACGACCAAAACGGTATTTATGTTTGGAATGCGGATCATCCCGACCAGGCAGCATCCTGGGTAGGTAATGGAAATTGGCCAGCATGGAATGCAGATAGTAATGAAATTGTCACAGGAGTTGATGGGCCAAACCAGCAGCTGCTGACAGCATATACATTAAGCGGTGATACATTCCTTTTACCGACAGTCCTGCCCGGCCATTTACAGGGTTTGTTATGGCCAAAGGTTTCACTTCCAGATCCACTGCCAACAAATTATCAAAAGGCGGCAGCCGAAACTCAGCAACCGCCCTGGGAGCCGGCAGTCACTCCGGTAAATGGGGTCCCCGCTAACCGATGGTATGTCGTTCCGATCCAAAATGTTCAAGCCCCTTATCCTCAACTTCATGCCCAGGTTTCCGGATCTTTTATTGCGCTACGCCAGCGCATGGTAGACGAAGCCGGCTGGGATGCACTTGCCAGCCTCGAGAATGCTTATATCCCGCTCACGACAGCGCTCGATCCTGGCCTCGGTGAAGACTGGTTATATACAGGTCGCGCGTTCGCGATAAATTCACTGATGGTAAATGCAGGCTGGATGGCTGTCATCCGCGAGGATGTGGGCGCACAAACCTATTGGCGACTTTATTTGCGAGCTCAAAACCAGGATGGTTCTCAGGGTCAACCTATCGAAAACCCACCCTGGGATCTGAACGCCCGGTATGATCTTAACCCGAGCACCTATGAAGCAGGCGGCAGTTATGAATCAGTACCCCCGGGCTACTGGATAGACTTTACGTCGATCGCAATCGCTTATGGTTGGGAGCGTTTACCGGCATTACCTAACTGGCGCAATTATTATGCGGGTGGTCGTTTTACTGAATTCGCATTGACCGGTGGACTCGATTGGAATTCGGCAATGCTTCAGCTATATCCCTCGGAAGCGCTTATCACGGCAACACCCCTTCTACCACCAAGCATGACCCCGACAAGAACTCCCATACCGACCGATACATCGGGGCCTTCACCTACACCTCAACCAACATCCACCGCATCTCAGTCACCCACGCCTCGTCCGCCAACGAACACGCCATTACCTACACCTACTCCGTTACCGACGTCCACACCGCCGACGATCATTCCTACATTTAAACCATGAGGAAAAGCGCTGATTATTCTTTTAGACGATCATCGACTTTTTTAGGAGTGATCTTCTTTACCTTATTAAGCGCATGTGGACATATCCCTAATAAACCCACTCCAACACCTGTTATCGCGGGATTTAGGGAAACCAGCACTCCTTTCCTGGATGCAACACCGACACTCGAACCTTTCCGGTTTGATCTTCCTGCGGCTGGCGCACCGCCTGTATCTGGGTGGAGGCCGCCGCTTTATCCGGTGCCATGGGCGCTTTCTCCCTACGATCATTTTTACTTCGCCCGTCCAATCGGCGCCGATGAAGTTAATTGGCCGCTTGCCGATTATCGCTATGGCGGTGTTTTCGATCCGCCGTTTGTTCATACGGGTGTGGATATCGACGCTCCTTTCGGAACACCGATCCTCGCAGCCGGACCGGGAACGATCGTCTGGGCCGATTGGGGCCTTCTGCTCGAATCGCCGGGAAACCACAGCGATCCTTACGGACAGGCAGTCGTTATCCGCATGGATTTCGGTTATCAGGGCCAGCAGTTATACAGTGTTTATGCTCACATGAGCAAGATATTGTCTGTAGTGGGACAACATGTAAATACAGGCGAGGTAATAGGCCAGGTGGGTGCAACAGGGCATGTAACTGGCCCCCACGTTCATTTTGAAATACGCCTCGGTCAGAATTCTTTTTATTACACCTACAATCCCGAATTATGGATGGCACCTCCTGAAGGCTGGGGAGTACTTGTTGGACGGATAACAGATACCGATAATAATACCCTGCAGCAACTTGAGGTTATCATCCAAAATATTAACTCTGGTGCTACACATCTTGTCAAGACTTATGGGCCAGGCCCGGTTAACCATGACCCGGTCTATAAAGAGAATATGGTCATTGGTGACCTGGCGGCAGGTATATATAAGATTACTTTCAACTATAAAGGGAAAGAGCAGCAAGATTGGATGTATATTTACCCGGGCCAGGTGACTTATTTTACCTTTCGAGGCACGCTCGGATTTACCGTTGCTCCGCCACCTACTCCAAGTCTGGATTTTTTGCCCACGATGACCCCTCCTGCGCCCTGATAGAGTTTTCAAGGAAGTCTTATCTACTTACCCCTGCTTGGCGAGGAAAACACTCTCCATCTACGACCACGCATTCAGCTCGGGACTAGAAAATTCCGCGCAGGAAATTCACCTGCACCTTCGGAAAAACGACATATGCAAGGCAGTGATTATTTACAGAAAATCTCCCTTGACGTACTGAACATCTGTGCTATACTTTGTCAACATTTCACAACAGTAGCAGATCTACAATTCGAACCTCATTCGAACCTCCTATTTTTCAGCACCCTGCTACGGGAAAATTACGGGAAAGATGTACTATTCGAACCTCTTTTTTTTCTTTAACTAACGCTTCCTGAAACAGCATTTACCTGCCGAACCCTCTTTCTACGATTGATCTGACCAATAAACTTATAACTTGGAGAGATAAATATGTCCCCTCGCAAATCATCCGCTGCAAAAAATGAAGAAGCCCCTTCACCGCAAGTAGATAAAGCCAAACATGACGTGTTGGATAAGGCCGTAGGCGAAATCCTCAAACGCTACGGTGAAGGCTCGATCATGAAGCTCGGCGAAGCCCAGAACATGATGAATACCGATTCCATCTCCACAGGTTCGCTATCACTCGATATCGCTCTCGGAGTAGGTGGAGTCCCGCGAGGACGCATCACTGAAATTTATGGACCTGAGTCTTCGGGCAAGACCACAATTTGCCAGCATATCGTTGCCGAATCCCAGCGCCGTGGAGGCAATGCGGCTTATATCGATATGGAACATGCCCTCGATCCTGGTTATGCGGCGAAGTGCGGTGTGGACATTGACAACCTGCTCGTCTCACAACCCGATACCGGTGAGCAGGCGCTCGAGATCACCGAGACACTGGTACGCTCCGGCGGCATAGACGTGGTTGTGATCGATTCGGTGGCAGCGCTCGTACCCCGGGCGGAGATCGAAGGTGACATGGGCGACCCGACAATGGGCGTGCACGCCCGTCTCATGTCTCAGGCTTTGCGCAAACTTTCAGGCGCGATCAATCAAACCAAAACGACTGTGGTATTTACAAACCAATTGCGACAAAAGATCGGTGTGATGTTTGGTAACCCTGAAACCACAACCGGCGGCCAGGCGCTCAAATTCTATGCATCCATACGCCTGGACGTCCGACGCATCCAAGCCATCAAGGTTGGTGCAGAGATCATCGGCAACCGTACCCGCGTAAAAGTCGTCAAGAACAAAGTTGCGCCGCCTTTCCGTACGGCAGAGTTCGATATTATGTACAACGAGGGCATCTCCAAGTCTGGCGACGTACTCGATCTCGCGACCCAGTTTGAAATCGTCCAGAAGCGTGGTGCTTTCTATTCGTATGGGGATGCCCGCCTCGGTCAGGGACGCGAAAATTCCAAGGAATATATTCGCCAGAATCCCGAACTGCTGGCCGAAATTGAGGGAGTAATCCGTCAGAAAGCACTCAGCGGTGAAGTTGCGCTACCGCTCGATATGGGTACCGATGGCGCAGATGAATCTGCGGTCAGCGCGCCCGCCGAAGAATAATTGCATGTATTGGGGGCGGAGTTTTCTTCCGCCCCCAATAATATTTAGGGGCCATGAAAATCCGCCTCTCTCCAAGCTTTAACCGGTATGCCATATTATTGGCTTTCGTTTTAATCCTTAACGCCTGCGCGCCATCCTCAACGCCGCCATTTTTCATCCCCCCCACTGAACTCCCACAACTCAATGCGGTCACACCACTCGTTGTGACGGCAGTCTCAACGACGATTCCAACTGTCTCTATTTCCTCACCAACCCCAACCCCAGCCTGCACTAATGACCTGACCTACATCCAGGACTTGACGATCCCCGATGGGACCACCGTTACTCCTGGTCAATCCATCGATAAACAATGGCTCGTGAGCAACAGCGGGACCTGTAATTGGGATTCGCGTTATAAGCTCAAATTTCTCAGCGGGGACGCCATGGCTACGCCTGTCGAACAGGCACTTTATCCTGCGCGTGCTGGCGCACAAGCCAAATTACGGATCCTCTTCACGGCACCTCAGGATACCGGCACGCATCAAAGCACCTGGCAGGCGATCGCCCCTGATGGCACGGCTTTTGGGACTACTGTAAATATCCAGATCACAGTGGGACCTTGATGTTATTCGAAAGACCTGCGGATAGAGAAATAGAATCTCCCTAAACTCAAGGATCGTGCAGATGTCAAAACTCTCCCAATATCGCGAAAGTCTGAAAGAACTAAAAGACTGGACTCCCTACTTGATGAAAAATTCCGGTTTGCCGGGTCCGCGCGGTAACCTGGAATTAGCACAAGTTGTCGCTGAGGATGGGAACATCAAACAATTCGAAAAATTCCTTTCATTTGAAGCCGAGGAAAACACACCCGAAGTATTCCTGGTGTTTTGCGGAGTGGTTGGGCTTGGTAAATTAACTGCAAATGGACACGCTGAATTATTCCCCCGCCTGCGTGTTTATGCATCTGATTCACGATGGCGCATTCGGGAAGGCGTGGCGATGGCGCTGCAATATATTGGTGATCAGGATATGAAATGGCTGCTTAAAGAAATGCGGGTATGGTGCCGGGGAAACTGGTATGAAAAACGAGCCGTTGCTGCAGCGCTGGCTGAACCGCGCCTGCTTAAAGACCCGATGGTTGTCTCTGAGGTTATTAAAATATTCGACCAGATCACTACCGATGTGGAGCTGGCGGGACATCCGAAAGACGAGGCCTTCAAAGTCCTCCGCCAAGGAATGGGCTACTGTTGGAGCGTGGCTGTCTCTGCGTTGCCTAGAGAAGGCAAGCCAATCATGGAAAAATGGATAGCAAGCAAAAATCCGAATATCCAGTGGGTTATGAAAGAAAATCTTAAGAAGAATCGATTGACTAAAATGGATGCCACCTGGGTTAAAACCTGTCAGGCAAGACTCTGGGTATAAATTTTTGAAAGAACATATTTAGCTTTATACATAGGATTTAATCACTTGAAGTACGAAAGGTGGAAAATTTTATATATAACCCGACTCTTAAGTCACGCCGGGAATTTCTTATTAACCTGAAGAGTATGCCGAAGCCAGTGCCTGACTTTCCAAGTCCTACCAACTAGACCACCCTTCCTTGAGAAACCTCATTTAAATTTTGGATCAAGAACCCCCTGACAAATGTAACTTGACCTTTGTGACATTTTGTACTATAAAATAATTACCAAAACCTTTACATTAAACGTAATCGTTTACCAAAATTGTAAAGGTAAAAAATATGCTCCGAATTAACCGTCAAACTGATTATGCTGTACGCGTAATCCTGGCTCTGGCAAAACGCGAGGCAGGCACCCGTTTATCCACCCAAACAATTCAACAGGAAATGTTGATCCCTCCGGCATTGATGACGCGCATTGTGGCACAACTGGCAAAGACTGAGCTGCTTAACACCTTTCCCGGTCGTGAAGGCGGCTTGATGCTGCCTCGCCCCCCTTCCCAGATAACCTTGAAAGATATCATTGAAGCCTTCGAGGGGCCGATTTTGCTCTCACAATGCTTACAGGCAAAAGGGGAGGACGATTGCCCCTTCCGGTCAGATTGTCCCGTCCGTACAAAATGGGGCCGCGTACAGGTAGCCATGCTCCGTGAAATGGCCAAAATTACTTTCGAAGATCTATCGCAGGAGGCGCTGGGTATCCCACTAGCCGCGCCTGAGTTGGTTTAAGGAATTACCATGTGCTTGAGGGCGCACGTGGAATAATATTTTCAGGAGGAGTAATGGATACAGTCACACTTTCGCGATTGCAGTTTGGTCTTACAACCGTCTACCACTTCTTTTTCGTCCCCTTCACACTTGGAATGGGGTGGTTTGTAGCTTATATGCAAACCCGTTATTACCAGACCAGGGATGAAACGTTTCACAAAATGGCAAAGTTCTGGGGTAAATTGTTCCTAATCAATTTTGCCATCGGCGTTGTGACAGGGATCGTACAGGAATTCCAGTTCGGTATGAATTGGTCCGAATATTCCCGCTTCGTCGGAGATATTTTCGGAGCCCCTCTAGCGATAGAAGCTTTGCTGGCTTTTTTTATGGAATCAACTTTCCTGGGTATCTGGGTTTTCGGTGAAGGGAAGGTTCCTGAAAAAGTACATTTAGCTTCCATCTGGCTGGTCGCCATCGGGTCAAACCTATCCGCTCTATGGATCCTAATCGCGAACGGATGGATGCAGCATCCAGTTGGGTATGTGATCGACCAGGCGACAGGCCGCCCTATATTGAATGATTTTTTCGCCCTTATTACAAACCCCAAAGCATGGATATTCTTCTGGCATACGATAGCCGCAGGGGTGGCAACCGCCAGTTTCGTGATCCTGGGAGTCAGCGCCTACCATCTCGCCCGTAAAAACAATATTGACTTATTTAAACGCTCATTTCAAATTGCAACACTCGTGGGCCTGATTGCCAGCGTTTTGGTTTTCCTCGGCGGACACACCCAGGGACAATATATCTATCAGACACAACCCATGAAGATGGCTTCCATTGAGGCACTATGGGACACTGAAACTCCCGCCTCCTTTTCCATCCTGACCATTGGTGACCTGAGCGGTAAAAAAGAAGTTTGGTCACTCCGTTTACCAGGTCTCACCAGCATGCTGGCTTGTAACAATTTCACCTGCACTGTGCGAGGCGTTAATGACATCCAGGCTGAATATGTCCAGAAATACGGCCCCGGCGATTACATCCCCTTAATGGTCGTCACCTATTGGACCTTCCGCTTGATGATGACCGCCGGACTCTTAATGATCATCCTGGCCGGCTTATTCCTGCTTGCGCAGCGTCAGCCGATTGAAAACGCCAAATGGCTCAAATGGGTGCCATGGGTAATTGTTCTTCCTTATGTTGCCAATACGTGCGGCTGGATATTGACTGAGATGGGCCGGCAACCCTGGATCGTGCAGGGGCTGCTCAAAGTACAGGATGCCGTTTCTCCTAACCTGACAACCGTAGACCTGCTCATCAGCCTGATCGGATTTGCCCTGCTCTACGGTGTACTAGCTGTGGCTGACGTATACCTGATGAAAAAATATGCCGTCGCCGGTCCCGACGCAGCCATGCAGGAATCGGTCGACGTTATCCCTACAATAATCGGGTCGCAGAACTAACTCGGAGGATGATATGTCTTACGAATTTCTCCAAACCTTGTGGTTCATTCTAATCGCCATCCTTTGGATAGGATTCTTCTTCCTCGAAGGCTTTGACTTCGGCGTAGGTATGCTGCTGCCTTTCCTTGGCAAGGACGATGTAGAACGGCGTGCCATCATCAACACCATAGGTTCTGTCTGGGATGGAAATGAAGTCTGGCTTTTGACCGCGGGCGGCGCGACTTTTGCCGCCTTTCCACAATGGTATGCCACCATGTTCAGCGGATTTTACCTGGCGCTTTTCCTGCTTTTAGTTGGCTTGATCATTCGCGGCATCTCTTTCGAATACCGTTCAAAAGACCCCAACCCGAAATGGCGCCGCACTTTCGATTGGATGATCGCGGTTGGCTCGTTCCTACCGCCGCTTCTGCTTGGCGTTGCGTTTTCCAACCTGGTGCACGGTGTACCTATAAACCAGAACATGACATACACAGGCAACCTGTTTACCCTGCTCAATCCCTACGGCCTGATCGGCGGGGTGACGATGGTTTCGGTATTTCTACTGCATGGCGCCAATTTCCTAACCCTAAAACTAGAGGGCGATATGCGCGAACGCGCGGGCGCGTTCGCCCGAAAACTTTATTGGATCGCAGCAGCGGCAGTTACATTATTAGCGATCACCACTTATATCTTTACGGATATATCAACCAAGATCGGGATAAACCCGGGAGTGATGCCAATCGCTTCGGTTGTTGTTTTACTTATAACTATCTATTTTATCAACCGCAATATGGAAGGATGGGCATTTATAAGCACAGGCCTAAACATTGTGCTTACCCAGATCGCCTTCTTTACACTCATGTACCCGCGCGTCATGATTTCCAGCACGAATCCTGCCTGGAGTTTGACCATTTATAACGCTTCGTCGTCACCATACACATTATCGGTTATGAGCATCATCGCGTTGATCTTTGTCCCAATCGTACTAATCTATCAAGGTTGGTCCTATTATATGTTCCGCAAACGCGTTACCGCGGATAAAAAGAGTCTGGTTTATTGATACATTAAAGTCGAAACCACGGAAGGTCGAAGGGTGTGTATGGCCTCGACCTTCCAATTTTTTAATCTACCTCATCAATTCGAATTTATGCATCGAAGACTGCTATCCCTCACACGCAATTCTCGCCTGGCCTTGACTTTAACGATCCTGACCGGTTTTACGGCTGGATTATTAGCCATTGCTCAGGCCTTCCTGATAAGCAGCACTGTAAATGGAGTTTTTCTCGAAAAACAAACCCTAGCTCAAATCTCTATTTGGATGCGACTGCTTTTCCTGGTTATCCTCGGGCGCGGATTTTTAGCCTGGGCCAATGAACTGTCAGCGAATGCCGTAGCAATAAAGATCAAATCTAATCTGCGCGAACGGCTCTTCGCACACATACTCGCCTTAGGACCGGCGTATGCCCATGCCGAAAGGACTGGTGAGTTGACTACAGCCGCAGTGGAAGGGATCGAAGCGCTTGATGCATATTTCAGCCAATACCTTCCACAACTGGTGATCAGCAGTTTAGTCCCGATAACAATCCTACTTCTGGTCTTTCCCCTCGATCCACTATCAGGGTTTATCCTACTCATTACAGCGCCTCTGATCCCGTTTTTTATGTATATGATCGGCCGCAGCGCCGAAGCCGTCACAAAACGCCAGTATGAAACAATGAGCAGACTCGCGGCTCACTTCCTGGATAGCTTACAGGGATTGACCACTCTTAAATTATTCGGGCAATCAAAGGCCCAAGTCCAAAACATTTCCAAAGTAAGCAACCAATTCCGAGATACCACCCTGAAGGTCCTGCAAGTAACCTTCCTTTCTGCTTTTGCTCTTGAGTTACTGGCTACTCTCAGCACCGCCATTATCGCAGTGGAGGTTGGTTTGCGACTGCTATATGGTCAAATGGAATTCCGCGAGGCCCTCTTTTTATTGATCCTTGCTCCTGAATTTTATCTCCCCTTACGAATGCTTGGGCAGCGCTTTCATGCCGGCCTGGCAGGTACAACCGCCGCACAACGGATCTTTGAAATATTGGAAACACCATTGGACTATGGAGAACAGGGGGCTGAAGATAGTTCAACCACCCATCCAGTGATTATTCGCAATACGAAATTTTCCACCCTTAGCCTTTCAAACCTTTCTTATACTTATCCGGGAGAGACGGCTGCTGCGCTTACAAACGTCTCTTTGGAAATTCATGCCGGCCAACACATAGCACTAGTAGGCTCCAGCGGTGCAGGCAAGACCACGCTGGCAAATATCTTATTACGCTTTATAAAACCAACCAATGGGAAAATTACCGTCAACCACGAGCCAATAACTAATATACCGCTCGATGATTGGCATCACGTGATCAGTTGGGTTTCCCAAAATCCGTACCTATTTCACGATACTCTCGCAACAAACATCCGGCTGGGTAATCCGGACGCATCCATAGAAGATGTTGCCTCAGCCGCCCGCGCTGCCCATCTCGAAGAATTTATCGAAACTCTCCCACAAAAATATGACACTATTATCGGGGAGGGCGGTGCGCGCCTCTCCAGTGGACAAGCGCAAAGGTTAGCTCTTGCACGTGCCTTTCTCATCAACACGCCCATCCTGCTCCTCGACGAACCCACTTCCAGTCTAGACCCGGAGACCGAATCTTACATCGAAGAATTCACTCATACAGTAATTAAAGGACGCACAGTTATCACCATAGCGCATCGTCTAAACACTGTGTATAACGCCGACCAGATCATCGTGCTCGAAAAAGGCTGCATTGTGGAGACCGGTACACATCAAGAATTACTAGCCCAAAGAGGCAGCTATGCCGGGATGGTACATTCTTATGCCGAGTCACGAGTAGACGATTACAAGCCATCATACACAATAAAAAATAGTCCCCACCGCCTCCCGGAGATCGCTCAAACCTCTCCATTATCTTCGGAGCACACTGCAACACATAAGCGAGCCTCGACCCTTATTCAATTATTATCCTTCCTGAAAGGCTCCTGGGGTCGGGTGGCGCTCTCGGTTTTGCTTGGGGGATTAACAATCGGCAGCAGTGTGGCTTTGATGGGAACCTCAGCCTGGTTGATATCGACCGCCGCGCTTCGTCCATCCATTGCGGTTCTCGAAGTTGCCATAGTAGGCGTCCGTTTCTTTGGCATTGCCCGAGCCGTTTTTCGTTACCTTGAACGTCTCGTCTCACATAACGTTACATTCCGGCTACTTGGCCGTTTGCGTGTCTGGTTCTATGAAAAATTGGAACCGCTCGCGCCCGCGCGAATAATGGAATATCGCGCCGGCGATTTACTAGCCCGCATTATCGGCGATGTGGATACGCTGCAAAATTTCTATGTACGCGTTGTTGCACCGCCCTTAACCGCGGTCCTGGTTGCCTTCAGTACAGCATTTTTCCTCGGCTTAAGCGATCCACGACTGGCCGGGCTTCTGCTTGTTTTCTTCCTGCTCCTCGGAGTGCTCCTGCCCATCAGCGCACAATTCTTAAGTCGACAACCGGGAAGAAATGTCGTCAGCCAACGAGCTGATCTTCATATTCAACTCGTGGACAGCATTCAGGGAATGGCGGAACTTCTTGCGTTCGGCCGCGGCGCCGACCGAGTTGCCAATATACGTATTACGGGGAAAAAATATGCGGGTTCGCAGAAAAAGATGGCACAGATCAGTGGTTTCTATTCCGGGTTATCCGCTTTCCTAACAAACATTGCTCTCTGGCTGATCCTTTTGATGGCCATTCCATTGGTTACCACTGGCCGCCTGGACGGTGCGTTACTAGCATCGCTGGCTTTGCTTTCTCTTGCATCCTTCGAAGCAGTAACACCTTTGCCTCTTGCCGCTCAAATGTGGGTTAGTACAGAGGAAGCTGCGAAGCGTCTCTTTGAAATCGTCGATATTGAGCCCATTGTTGTAGATTCAAGTTGTTCAGAGAACGCAGCGCAAAGCTCCATCCATCCCGACTCGCGGATTCAGAAGAATGAGCTGCGAATATCCAACCTATGTTTTACTTATCCAGGCAGCAGATCATATGCTTTGAAAGATATAACCTTCGACCTTGTCCAGGGAAACTCACTCGCCATTATTGGTCCGAGCGGCGCAGGCAAGTCTACATTGGCTAATCTCCTTCTGAGGTTCTGGGATTACAGATCAGGAGAAATTTATTTAGGCGACCTTTCGCTAAAAGCGTATCCACCAGACACCGTTCGTGAAAGAATAGCCCTCATTTCGCAAAATACTTACTTTTTCAACTCCACTATCTATGAGAATTTGCGCATGGCACGGCGAGGGGCATCACCTGAAGAAATTGAAACGGCAGTACGTATGGCCCAGGTTCATGATGCTATCTTGAGCCTACCCAAAGGGTACGACACATTCATTGGCGAACAGGGATTCCGATTAAGTGGCGGTGAGCGGCAACGCCTCGCGATCGCACGCGCCATTATTAAAAATGCACCCATCCTGATTTTAGATGAACCTACGGCCAACCTCGATCCACTTACAGAAAAACTGGTGTTGGAAACCTTGTTTCCATTAATGCATGGAAAGACATCCCTGCTAATTACTCATCGTCTTATCGGACTCGAAAATATGTCTGAAATTATGGTTATGGACCACGGCTGCATTGTCGAACGCGGCACCCATCTGGAATTGTTGCATCAGAAAGGTCTTTATTGGCGTTTGTTTGAATTACAAAATCGTATACTGGCTGATTTATAATGGCTTGCACATACCGAACGAACGTGCTATAATCTGACTATCTCCCCAGTTTTCTAACATTCTGATTTTCAAAAGCGCGGAAAAAACCAACTGTCTCTAAGCCTGTAATTTCATCTTGAAAGATTCCCCCCCTCTCCAAAATCCGTAATAAACCCAGCCCTCACCCAAAGGGTGTTGGCTCAATTTCTATACCAATCCAAAAGGCATCGAACTGACATGAAAATCCTAGAGCTTGAAAATGAACCCCTGGCAAAGTTACGTAAAGTTGCCAAAGACCTTAATGTACCCAACTCCAACCGATTAAAGAAAGAAGCGCTCATTCTTCAGCTTCGTCAGACGGAAGCTCAGAAGGAAGGTGTGGAGCTGCGCGGCGGCATTCTTGAGATCATGAGTGAAGGCATCGGCTTCTTGCGAGCCGCCAATTACCGCATCAGCGACCAGGATGTATACGTTTCGCAGGCACAGCTGCGACGTTATGATCTGCGTTCCGGAGATTTGGTTATTGGACAGGTCCGACCGCCACGTGAATCGGAACGCCATTATGGATTACTCAAGGTTGAAACCGTCAATGGCCTGGATCCCGAAGAAGCTACCCGCAGGGTGGTCTTTGAGGACCTCACCCCCATTTTCCCGGATAAGCGCTTCGACCTCGAAATCGACCATGATACATTGGCCACACGGCTGATCAACCTTGTTACACCTATTGGCCGCGGTCAACGCGGTTTGATCGTTTCGCCTCCGAAGGCAGGTAAAACGACGATCTTAAAACAAATTGCAAATTCCATTTCCACCAAATACCCGGATGTGCATCTGATGGTCGCACTGATCGGCGAGCGCCCGGAAGAAGTAACCGACATGGACCGTTCTGTGGATGCGGAGGTGGTTGCTTCCACTTTTGACGAGCCTGTAACATCGCACGTCCGTACCGCCGAAATTGCATTAGACCGGGCTAAGAGAATGGTGGAAATCGGCCGTCATGTGGTAATCTTAATGGACTCGATCACCCGTCTGGCACGGGCCTATAATCTCGTTGTCAACCCATCAGGGCGCACTTTATCAGGCGGCATGGACCCATCTGCTCTCTACCCACCCAAACGCTTCTTTGGCGCTGCACGCAACCTCGAAGAAGGCGGCTCACTGACCATTATAGCCACCTGTCTTGTGGATACCGGCTCACGGCTGGACGACGTTGTTTATGAAGAATTCAAAGGTACGGGTAATATGGAATTGCTCCTCTCTCGTAAACTTCAGGAGCGCCGTATTTTCCCAGCAGTGGATATCGAACGGTCATCTACGCGCCGAGAAGAACTTCTACTCGGCCCCGACATCATGCAACGCGTGTGGCTCATGCGTCGGATGTACGCTCAGATGGTATCAGCCCCTCCTGGCGGTGCCGGGATGGATCAAACCGTTGCCACCGAGGCCATCCTTACACGACTTGACCGCGCCAAGAACAACCAGATGTTTTTGGAAAACCTAACTGAGGAAGCTTAGCAAATAACAGCCTTGTGAGGAGTATTTTTTAAAACTCCCTATTGAAAAAGCGTGCATTCCATTAGTAGAAATTGAATGAACAGACTCATTGAATTATTTAAAGCCAATCCATTTAATACAATTTCGTGGGGGATTACAGTTCTCGTTGTAGCCGCATTGCTGGGATCCACCCTGTGGTGGACTCAATCTGGAGGGGCATCTCCCGCTACACATCTCGAGCCTACCGCCCGACCCAATCAGGATCAACCTACTGTTAGTTTGCCAACGGTAGCCGCGAATGCAGTCTCCTCACTGACTATTCCACGACAATTAGACCTTAAGACCGTCATTCCGGCTAATGCGCCACGTCTAGATCCTATCACATACACGACGGAACAAGGCGATTCTCTCTCCATTATTGCAAAAAATTTCGACCTGAAAATGGAGAGCATTCTCTATTCAAGCAAAGGCGTCATCCCTTATGACAATCCTGATGAATTGTCACCTGGCATGAAACTTACCATCCCACCTGTGGATGGAACGGTTTACAAATGGCAGGATGGCGATACACTTCAAAAAGTAGCCGATGAATTCAGTGCAAAACCGGATGACATTGTGGATTTTCCCGGCAATGGCATTGACCTTACAAATCCTCAGATCAAACCGGGCACCCTTATAACAATCCCGGGTGGCAAACGTGAATTGACCGATTGGACCACGCTCATGCCCACCCAGGGTCGTGTTAATAACGGCAGTACTGGTACTTCCGATTTTGGCGGAGCTTCAGCCTGTGGTGGCGGGCCTGTAGATAATACGTTTGGTTGGCCCGCAAACGCCCATTGGATTTCAGGGAACGACTATACGCCCTCTCATCTCGGTATTGATATTGCCGCCAACCAGGGAGATCCTATTTATGCTGCAGCGGCAGGGGTCGTAACAATGGCTCAAGGCGGAGACAATTATGGCTACGGGAATGTAGTTCAAATCGAC